>NZ_JBEOPI010000027.1:0-68777 GCF_040309905.1 Shewanella sp. CAL98-MNA-CIBAN-0140 | reverse complement strand
GTATTTGTTTTTGGCGAAGTGAATTATACGAGATTACCTTCTTCGCACAAAATTCAAACAAAGATCAACAGCCCCTAGTATTTCTTGGTTTTTCTGTTGTTATTGACGCTATTCTTCCGCCAGAGTTGTGGCGGCTTCTAGGTCATTGGGAATATTTTATCGAAGACGGTGCAAAATGGTTAGGAATTGTAGCTTGGTGTAGTTACTTCGTGAATACATCACATCAATTTCTGGAGAGTGAATTCAGCTCAACCGATCCATTCAAACGGATGCTAGTACCTAGCGCCGCTGATGGCGAACTTGGGGTTAATCAAAGTCTTTTGCAATGATAATTAGCTTAAATCCATCAACAGTAAATGAAGTTGAACACCATCCTACCATTACATGTGGTATCCATTTTGCGAAGCCATAGGGCTATAGTGGTGTTTGGATGACAAATTTATTTGCATATCGTGCTACAGAGCCAAGTGAGATCAACATACAAGGTGATCCCATTGGTGCAGGCAACGATAGCTGTCTCAATTAGCTAAGATGGCGGTGTTGTTGTCTTATGGGGCAATGAAGACGGTTACTTAAATTGTGCTTATGCCGTTAAAGGTATGCCGGCAAACTTCATCTTCTGAAGATGAATTAATCTAGCGGGTCTGCACAGGCATTTTATTTAAAAGCGGATTTAAACGTTGATTTAAAAACTGCACTAATGGACGTTCAACAAGTCAATTAATTGAAGTAAAAACCGCGGGCTATTGTGCTTCACTTCATTTTAGCCCACAATTTTTCGCCAGTTATTAGGTGTTGAGCAATATTAGGCCACAGATATTATGAATACAGATACAGCTTCTGAGAGCGCCAGCGATCTAGAAGGGGCGACAGTTGTCATTACCCATAGAGTGCGTGAGTGCAAGCACGCTGAATACGAAAATTGGTTTAATGAAATTGCGCCCCTTTGCAAAGCCTCGCCAGGCCATCTGGACTGGCACATCGTCCGTCCGATTTCTGGACTAACCGGAACATACACGATCATTATCCGATTCGACACACGATCACATTTGCAGCAATGGATGGAGTCGCCGACTCGCTCTCGTTTGATCGAAAAGGTTAAGCCGCTATTAGCTACTGGCGACGACTTCTTTATAAGTAGTGGACTGGATTTCTGGTTTACCCCAGAAAGGGCCAAAGCTAAAGTACCCGTGCGCTGGAAGCAGTACATAGTGACATGGTCCGCTATCTACCCTTTAGTGCTGGGTGTTCCGATAGTTATTGCACCAGTGTTGCGACTCTTGCACGTTCCCGATAATCATTTTATAACGACGCTTGCCGTAACAGGGACCGTGGTTTTTCTTATGGTCTATTGGGTCATGCCTCGTTACACACGACTTATCCAGCGATGGTTATTCCGTTGAGACACTCTATGGCCCAACCGCGGGCTCATATAGTCTGAAGCGGAGCGGGCACTATTAAGTGTTAGATATGCACCTTGAAAATCGAAAATACATTATCGGTAATGAAGTGAGCATCGCAGATCTCTCTGCCTAGGGGGATTGATAAAGCAAAGGCGGTACTTGGCGATGATGGGTTAGCGCCTTACCCAAATCTTCAGCATTAGTTTGGTGGTGCGAACAGTCGTGTTACGGGAGACAAAAGCGCGCAATATTGGTCAAGACCTTGAGTTTAAATATGATTTTGACTCTGTTGCACAAAGCTCTCGTTATCCGTAACATTTTTCTAAAGCGTCGTTTCAAGGATCAATGCAAAGGCTTTGAGGTAAGACTAACAACCGCTGTCCGCTTCATTCAGTTAAGCCACCCATGCCCTTTTTTGTCAGCCACAGGTTTTCGAATTGGCAGACTTGCTTCATGATGGCAGCCCAATTACCGCCTGTTGCTTATTGCTTAGATGAGATAGCGTTTAGCCCTGCCATACTCAAGTTAAAATTTATTACTTAACATCAGACATTAAAACGATAGCATTTATCTGCCATTTTTATTCAAAAAATTGAGCCGGGGAAATTGATAGGTTTTTCATCACGGTAAACATTTGATTGATCATCGGTTGAGCTAATGGCTCAACGCCAGGCCGGTTAACGTAGCCGCGTAATCCGGTAAAATGAACCTGAAAAAAGCGCGCGTACTCTATTGCCGACAACTTATCGCTTAGCTCATTATGCTCAATGGCTTGCTCAAAAATAGCCGTAAGATAGCCTTCAAATTTAGCGGCTAAATCTACACTCAGTTCATATAAATGGCTGTCTTTATCGGCAAATTCACTGTTTGCTTTTACTAGCATGCAAATGGCACTTGGGCTGCAAGCTTTGGTTTTAATCAGCACATTTTCTACAAATGCGCGCAACCCACCGACTATAGAATCGGAAGTCGATAAAAAGCCTTCTATTTGGTTTTTCATATCTAGGGTGTAGTCTTTAAGCGACTCACAATATAGCCCTTCTTTAGAGCCAAATGCAGAATAAATACTGCCAGGACGCATGTTAATGGCGTCTTGTAAATCGCGCGTAGAAGTAGCATGAAAACCTTTTTCCCAAAACAGTTGGCTAGCTAGGCGAATGACATTCTCGCGCTCAAATTTAACCTTGTTTACCATGTTAATTCCAATCAATTTGAACAATTGCTCAATTTTAACTTGAGCAGGCGCTCAAAATCAAATAGTATTGTTGTCACGTTACTTATATTTATATTTTTATTGGAGCCAAACATGGCAGAATTTACGTTATACACAGCCGAGACCGCACCAGAAGAAGCAAAACCTTTACTCGCCGATTCGGTAGCCGCATTTGGTATGTTACCTAACCTACATGCAATAATGGCTGAAGCACCGACCTTACTTAAAGGTTACCAAGTACTGCATGAGCTGTTTCAAAAAACATCATTCAATGCACAAGAGCTAACCGTGGTATGGCAATCAATTAATGTTGAGCATAACTGCCACTACTGCGTCCCCGCTCATAGTGGCATTGCAGCGGCAATGAAAGTAGATCAAGACATTGTTGATGCATTAGTTAACAAAACCCCACTTGCTAACCCTAAGCTTGAGGTTTTACGTGAAACAACACTGGCAATGACGCGCGAGCGCGGTGTGATAAGCGATGAGCAAATAGAAACATTCTTTGCGGCAGGTTATGGTAAACAACAACTTTTAGAAATTATTGTTGGCTTATCTCAAAAAGTAATGAGCAACTACACTAATCACTTGGCAGATACGCCGGTTGATGAAGCCTTTAAAAAATACGTAAAATAATGAGATTTTTTAAATAACGAAAGGCAGCCTAGGCTGCCTTTTTAGTATTCGCACTATTCCCCAGGATGCCGAAGATAGCTTATTGCCGTGACGAGGCGCCTAGTGAGTTACCGAATTGCCATGGGGGCGCAACAAGGCAAGAACGTATTTACGCGACCAATAAACTGAGCCATATACGGACGCTCTCGGTGAGTCTAGCGACAGTTTTTGGCCTTTATCTTTTATTCAACCGTTCAGTCTTGTCATTGCTTTTGATACGAATCATGTCCCGCTAAAAACGCTTGTACTGTGCTGATGTTTATAATCGATACGGGCTTAACAGTCTAGCGGCCCCTAATGAAATCCGATCCACTACGCCTAAAAATGTGCAACACCCTTGCGATGCAGATCAGCCTCTGCCAACTCACTTCTAGCCTACGCCTCATATGATGTTTATCAGCTCGCACTCTTTAAACATTTATTGTGCTAGCGGCCTCAATCCGTTATCGCGGTCAAGCCCTTCCCATTGGCTAATCGTTAACGCTTAATAACGATAAGTTAGCTTAACGATGATCTTGCTGCAGAGGACTTTTAACTCATCAGTTGATGCCCATGGTGGGCGTACATCAGTCAAAGCACGCATTTTTTATTCCCCAAAAGCCGGCCAGCGTCAGCAAGTTGGTGTTTAAAGTGCGAGAAGGTGATGAAGAGGCGAGCATTTACAGATAGAACTTTCAAGTCTAAGGTTACAAATCTCTACATTCTTGAAGCCATCTCTAAATTGTTGAAGAAATCCAGAATATCGATTGATGTAGACTATGATTCGATATCCAATAACTCGTTATGCAGCACTTGTCAGTGATATGGATGCTTATTACTCGGACATTGACAATGATTAATTACCCAGGAGAATGACGATGTCAGATGTAAAAAACAGCAGTGGAAGTTGCCTTTGTGGCACCGTTAAATTTGCCGCTCAAAGTGGCAATAGCGTGGGTGTTTGCCATTGCAGCATGTGCCGCAAATGGAATGGAGGACCACAAATGGCTGTTTACTGTGGTGATAGTGTCTCGTTCGAAAATGAACAGAGTATTTCAGTCTATAAGTCGTCTGAATGGGCGGAACGTGGGTTTTGCAAAAATTGCGGTAGCCATTTATTTTATCGATTGCAGGGTAATCAGCATATGATCCTAGCGGGTGCTTTCAATAATAATGAAGATTTTATTGTTTATAATCAATATTTTATAGACGATAAGCCTTCGTTTTATCGGTTCGAAAATGAAACGGTAAACCTGACTGGTGCCGAAACTGCAGAAAAAATGGGACTGAGTTAATAGACCGGTCGTCTCGAGAGGTTGTTTCGAAAGTAAGGCAAGCGTATAGGAAGCATAATTGAGTATTGCTTATCAATAATTGATGCGTCAATGTACTTCTAACGATAAGGATAGGCCGCGCGAAGCCGCGTCCTTACCCCGAGAGCTGAACAAGCCCTATGTGAGGCGTGACTAAGACGCTTTATTATGTCACTGATCGAACGAGAGTTCGACCGATTTGACGTGACGTTTTTGGATGTGATTTGCGTGTGGCGGCGCTCCCTTTGCGGGTTGCTAAGACTGATTTTCTCTCTGGTCATGATGGGAAAATCATGCCCGCGATAGCCAACATCAGTTGAATACGCAATGCAGAACCGCTTGCTTGTATTACTTCACCATAAAGGAGTTTATTTGAATATTTCAGAATCACATAAAAAAGAGCTTTTAGTGGCCAAATCATTATTAGAAAACCCTGGGCTCGCGGTAAAAATAACTCATTTTATAGGTACCCCTATTGAAAAAGGTTTAGCCTTACTACCTGATAATTGGCATAGAAATATCGCTAAAGTGACAGAGAAATCGCTACTTAAAGCGTCTGAAGCGGCAATCTTTACCATGAAAGATATTCCCGGAGAAGAATCGTCTAATCATTGGCATAAATTTGGCGCAGCAGTGAGTGGGGGGGTGGGAGGGTTCTTTGGGTTGGCAGCGATAGCTGTTGAACTGCCTATTTCAACATCAATAATGCTGCGTTCTATAGCTGATATTGCGCGTAGTGAAGGAGAGTTGATCACCACACCGGAAACAAAAATGGCTTGTTTAGAAGTGTTCGCATTGGGTGGCGAAAGTGATTTAGATGATAGTAGTGAATCTGGATATTTTGCCATCAGAGCCGCTCTTGCCAAATCAGTCTCTGAAGCGGCTGAATTTATGGTTAAAAAAGGTATTACCGATGAAGCCGCTCCTGTGTTAATTAAGCTAATTTCTAAAATTGCTGAAAAGTTTGGTGTTCAAGTTACTCAAAAAGCCGCGGCTCAAGCTGTACCTGCTATAGGCGCTGCGGGTGGTGCAATCATCAATACTTTATTTATTGATCACTTTCAAGACATGGCGAGAGGGCATTTTATTATTCGAAAATTAGAGCGTGTATACGGATATGATACAGTAAAGAATGCTTATAATGTGTTACCTAAAAATGGTTAACACATTGTTGAACCGATACAAAATGGTTTATTGTGCTCGCTTCTCACAAAGCATAGCTAACTTTTCCTGCGGTTTAACGAGGCATTAAGGCTGTCACATTTCTCTAAAACCTATTTTACCTTGTACGCGACGTTAAAAAGAGTGAGCTTGAAGAGTGAAACCCATTAACCATCATTTTCATTTTTAGACATTCTATAGTCTCGTTAGGGCGCTACTCGATGTCAGACAGGGCCTCATTTGTTGATAAATTTTTAAAGGTCAAAAAAATATGAAAAAATTGTTTAATACTATATTCGCTGGCGTTCATCTGTTCGCGGCTGTGGTCCTTATCATCCTATCCCTGATAATTATGCTGTGGTCTGTTTATGATGTCATTTCCGCTATTAAGGATGACACTGGATTTATTCCATTAATGCTTCAGTCTGTAGCCGCGATAATAATCGCGGCAGCCATTATTGATGTTGCACAGTATATGATGGAAGAAGAAGTCTTTAAGGACAAAGAGCTGCGAGACCCTAAAGAAGCAAGAAGAACAATTACAAAAATAATTGTAATCATTACTATTGCCGTCAGTATTGAAGGGTTGGTTTTTATATTTAAAGCAGGTACGAAAGACATTAGCCTTTTACTGTATCCGGCTTTACTCATCATGGTATCCGCGATTTTAATTGTGGCGCTCGGTATATATCAAAAATTAAGTGCGACTATAGAAAAGACAGAGAAAGAAGATGCATAACACATCATTGAGAATTATATGGCATATGATTTAGATAAGTCTTTACTTGGGGCATATTGCGGCATTAGTCGCATAAAATGACTGTGTATGCCACTTGGGCAATTTTATTGTTCTAATGCTCCAGAACGACTTAAATAAAGGAAATTTTATGAAGTTAAAATCGATACTTATGAATATTGCGGTAATATTGTCATCAATTTTTTTGGCTCATAATTTACTCGCCAGTCCATTAGAGCAATCTAGCGAAACGTTTTTCTCACTTGCTGAGATAAAAGAGGGTGATAAAAAGCCGCTACAGCCTGTTGAATACAGACCAGCTACTGATAATGTGTCTTTAGCATATCGCGCGTATCTGCCACTAAAACCGCAAGCAGTTTTGATTTTTTATCATGGAGCGGGTGCTCATAGTGGGCTGATCTATAACCATATTGGTGTTGGATTACGTGATGATTTTGATATAGCGGTATATATGCCAGATATTCGAGGACATGGTAGTTCACAAGGTGATCGAGGCGATGCCCCAGATGTTGAACAAGTGTGGACTGATATTAATACCATCGTCAGAGTTGCGCGTGATAAATATCCAGAGATGCCTATTTTTATTGGCGGGCATTCCAGTGGTGCAGGCCTAGCGCTTAATTATTCGAGTTGGGATCAAAGAGCGGAGGTTGAAGGGTATGTGTTTCTTGCTCCGTATTTTGGCTTTCGTTCAGAAACCAACTACGACAAGGGTGAAAATAAAGGTATTGAGTTTTCTACTGTGAAAACGTCAAACTTTATTATTAATACTATAAGTGGCGGTTTATTTTTAGGTCATTCCAAGGCGGTTAGATTCAATTTCCCCGATGCTGTTCTAAGCAAAAACCCTGAAATCGTTCCATTTAACACCGTAAATATGTCAAATGCGCTTACCCCACACTCTCCTGATCTTCAGTTATCTGATTTAGAGCAATTTGGATTATGGATTGGAAAGCAAGATGAAGCGTTTGACCCTATAAAAGTGACCCAGTTTGCGCAAAATAATAGTGATAAAAAAGTGCGCAAGGAAATTAAAATCGTCGATAAAGAAAATCATTTTTCTATCATTTTGAATGCACACAATCTTATTGGGCCGTGGCTTAAAAGAGCGATTAAGTAGTCCTATTGTATGCCTAACCAATAAGGATAGGCCGCGCGACGCCGCGGGCTTATCCCAAGTGTTGAACAAGTCCGATATTGGCTGTGACCAAGACTGTTTTTATCCAGTGGTTAATAACCGTTCGAGAATGTAACCGACTTGCAGTAAGGTTTATCGATGTCTTTTGTGCCCCACGGCGACTTAGCTCAATAAGCCATTCAAACGGAAAAATACCGTTGGCTGTTTTCACTCAGTCCAATATGTTAACCATCTATATCTAGACACTTAATGTGGTGTCATACCCCTAAAAGGATCAAATCATGTCTTTGCTGCTAACTGTTTTAGCAACCACACTGCTTGCTGGTTTGGCTATGCCGTTAGGTGCTTTAATTGCCCATTTTGAGAACGTGAGCAGTGAGTGGCTTGAACAGGAATTTAGGCACAGTGTCATGGCTTTTGGGGGCGGGGCATTATTGTCAGCCGTTGCTTTGGTTTTAGTGCCAGAGGGCATAGCGCATCTTGATCCATTATCGGCTTGTATGTGGCTTATGGTGGGCGGACTTAGCTTTATGGCCCTTGATATTTACCTTAACAAAATAGATACCCCAGCCACTCAACTAGCAGCCATGCTAGCGGATTTTATTCCTGAATCAATCGCACTAGGTGCGGCGTTCGCAACGGGAAGTAACAATGCGTTCTTACTGGCAGCGTTAATCGCGTTACAAAACGTGCCTGAAGGGTTTAGTGCCTATCGTGAATTAAATGACTCTTCTGCTTATAGGCCCCAAAAAATTATCATCATGTTTTGTTTAATGGCTGTGCTTGGGCCTATAGCAGCAATGTCTGGCTATTTATGGTTATCAGAGTCGCCAAAAGTGATTGCCGCAGTCATGCTTTTCGCATCGGGTGGTATCCTCTATTCAATATTTCAAGATTTAGCGCCTCAGGCAAAACTAGAAAATCGTTGGGCCCCGCCAATGGGGGCGGTATTTGGGTTTGGTCTGGGTATGTTGGGGTTAATGTTAACCACATCATGATAATGGGTGCGGGCATAACAAATAACCATAAGGCCGCACTAAGCTGCGTCATTACCCTAAGTGTCGAATAAACCCTATATTGGATGTGGCTAAGATTGTTTAGTATGTAAAATTTGGCTGATGCCTACCATATCGTGACCTTAATGGTATGACTTCTGTGCCTAACAATAATAATTGCTGCCGTGTTTGACTTGCCTCAGGTAGAATGCCGACACATAGTTTTTTCATTTTTTGGCGTATTCTATATGCAAATCAATCGTGTACTTCTGACCGCTGTTGGTAGTGTTTTGCTGGCGATGGTGACCATTCAGTCTGGCGCTTCGTTAGCAAAACAACTTTTTCCCTTGGTTGGGCCAGAAGGCACCACAGCACTGCGTTTAGGCTTTGCCGCTGCGGTACTTTGGCTAGTATTTCGTCCATGGCGGGCATTACCTCAAGGCAGAGATTGGCAGAGCATTATTATTTATGGTCTGTGTTTAGGCGGAATGAATATCTTGTTTTATTTAGCCATTGAACGTATTCCGTTAGGGATTGCGGTTGCGCTTGAGTTTACCGGCCCCTTGGCAGTAGCCTTGTTTGGCTCAAAGCGCAAAAGCGATCTATTTTGGGTCGGCTGTGCTATCGCGGGGATTTTACTGCTACTGCCTGACTTATCCAGTGCACAAGGGCTTGATATTACTGGCGCATTTATGGCATTAGCGGCCGGGGCGTGCTGGGCTGGTTATATCTTGTTTGGTACTCGCACTGGCAAGCAAGCATCCGGTGGCATTACTGTTACTCTAGGCATGACAGTGGCAGCCATAGTGCTGGTGCCAATTGGCGCCGTGAGCCAAGGCTTAGCGTTATTGAGCTGGGAAGTGTTACCTCTTGGGTTATTGGTTGGGGTGTTGTCCAGTGCCTTGCCTTATTCTTTGGAAATGGTGGCCCTTAGAAATATGCCGACACAGGCCTTTAGCGTGCTGATGAGTTTAGAGCCTGCAATTGCCGCATTGGTTGGTTTTATTATGTTAAGTGAGCAATTGACCTTGTTGCAATGGTCCGCCATCGGCTTGGTGATTATCGCTTCTGTAGGGAGTAGTTTTACCCCTAAAAAAGCGATAGAGAGGGGGTGATCTTGGTTTGTGATTCTTGTGTATTAACGTTGCCTTTAAGTTATAAGTAATTGTTTAAATTCTAATGATAATAATATGGACAATGCACTAAAAACGGCGTCGATAATTTTTTAACCAAATGCCGCAAACATTTATACAAAAATAAGCGGCAAGGTAGTGCAAATGGCCAACGCTGGCTATAGGGTTAACTTTCCAACTGAGCCGCACGCTTAATTAACATGCTACTTTGTGCTATGAATGAAAAATTTCATCAAGGATATTCAATAACCATCGATGCAACGGATTTTTTTCTGAACGTTTGTGCCAAGCAACAATAACATCAAAGCTGGGAGGGCTCTGTTCAATTTCAATGGCAACCAACCTGGGATCAGGTAATAATCTAGCCGGCAGGAAAGCAATCGTATTTGTGGCCTCTATTATGGTAGATGCTGACGAAAAGCTGGGGACTGACATTAAAATATTCCTTTTTAGGTCTTTTTTTGCAAACCAGGCATCATGAGAGCCTTTCAGGTTTGGTCGAGAGGGTGAAATAATGATTTGCGGTAGCTGCGCGATTTCTTTCAGAGTGTATTTCTTATCTCGATAGATTGAGTTGTAACCTGTTACACAAACATGATGATCTTCAAATAAGCGCATATTTGGGTAATCTTGCGGAATAAATTCTGGGAAGGTGAATACGAGATCAAGCTCACCAGTGACCATTAGCTGATGTAAATTGTCCGATTCAAAATCCCTAATGATAACTTTCAGGTTCGGAGCTTGTTTATTCACCTGTTTAAGTAACATTGGCAAAATAGTCACTAAGGCATAATCCGAGGCACTTATCTGTAAAATCCCCGATAGTTCAGCCGGGTTAAAGTGATCACCAGAGATTAAATTGTCAATATCAGCCAGTATATTATTGACCTTATGCTCCATTTCTTCCGCAACATGGGTGGGCGTCACGCCATTGCTGGTTCTTATAAACAGTTCATCATCAAAGGTATTTCTTAGCTTTTTCAGTTGCTCACTAATGGCTTGCTGAGTTAAGCCCAATAAATTTGCCACTTTAGATAAATTTCTTTCCTGAAGTAACAACTGGAGAATACGCAGTTGTTTTATATCAAGTCTATTGATACCACTAATATTTGTATCTCCAACAAGTTTATATTGTTTTTTTTTGTATTGAAGAGAGTTTAGCATACATCCCATCGAATTCATTAGCGGCAGTATTTCGCACGGAGGATCCATTATGTTGTTGGATGGGGTAAGTCAAAAACAGTCATCAATTAAAGCAGAAATTAATTATATAAAATCAGATTCTAGTGCCATTTTTGATTTATCAACCACAGCAAAAAGTGCGAATAAACTAACGGAACATGTTGATACTCGACTCGTTGAAATAGCCAATGCGCGCTTATTGAATACCCCTCCATCACTCAATAATGATGGCTTTGGTTTAGCTAAAAATGATTATGTTGTTGCGAACTATTTTGACGATAACCTTGTTCAAACAGAGCTTTATCCACAAATAATAAAGCACCTCTTGGATCTAACCAATGCCAGTCAATGTCTTGTTTTTGACCATACCATTCGCTCGGTTGAAGATCATTTAACGCGCACAGAAAAGCGCGCTCCTATTCATACCGTACATAACGATTACGTGGCGAGTTCAGCAGAAAACCGTCTTAATATAGAACTGAAAAAAAGCGGCCTAAATGCAAGTGATTATAAAAAGTTTCAGTTTATAAATACTTGGATCCCTTTAGTTGATGTAGTACTCGATAGTCCTTTGGCACTTGGAGATGCAAGAACATTTCACCCCGAACAATCTCGAAAGTTACCGGTGGCTTATCCTGATCGTATCGGGGAAATAGAAGCTTTTAGTTATGACGATAATAATCGTTGGTATTTTTATCCTCAAATGACATCGCAAGAACAACTCAATTTTAAAGTCTTTGATAGCGACCTAGATAGCGCTATTTCAAGGACTCCTCATAGCGCGTTTTCATTGCCAATGAGTGATCAAAAATCAGCTGCGCGGATAAGCATTGAAGTCAGATGCATAGTGTTATTCGACTAAGCTCGACCCTTTTGCCGTTGTTTGGTATGACAAATTAGGTATTGGTCGAGAAACGCCTCAACCCATGCTTGACGCATATAGCCAACAGAAAAATAGCTTGATCAGCTTACATTGATCACCGATAGGTCTATTTTAATCACATTCTCGGAGTCACATAAATGAAGTTCTCTCACTTATTTAAAGAAACCCAATTAGGTCCATATACCTTAAGAAATCGTATTGTTTTACCACCACTGACACGTTCACGAAGTGATCAGCCAGGGAATATTCCTAATCAACTGATGGCGCAGTACTATGCTCAACGATCGGGCGCTGGTTTCATGGTGACGGAAGGAACGCAAATTGAACCTAGAGGGCAAGGATATGCGTGGACACCGGGCATTCATAGTGCCGAGCAAATTGCGGGCTGGAAACAAGTCACCAAAGCCGTACATGATGCAGGTAGTATTATCTTCTGCCAATTGTGGCATGTTGGACGCGTCTCTCACACCTCATTACAGCCAGATCAGCAAGCACCTATTGGCCCATCTGACCTTATAGCAGACACCGTTAAGGTGTTTATTGAAACGGCTCCAGATCAAGGCGCCTTGGCCGATCCAAGTGAGCCAAGAGCACTGTCTACCGCCGAGGTTGAAGAGCTTGTACAGATGTATAAACAGGCGGCAATTAACGCCAAAGAAGCTGGATTTGATGGCGTTGAATTACACTGTGCGAATGGCTACCTTGTTAATCAGTTTATCTCTGAGCATACTAATAATAGAACCGATAAATACGGTGGTACTTTAGCGAATCGTTTACGTTTTCTAAAAGAAATAACCGAAGCGGTTGCGAGTGTTATGGGGCCAGATAAAGTCGGGGTAAGGTTTGCGCCATTATTTGAAAGTACCGATGAAGTCAGAGTGTATTTAGGGTTAGTTGAAAGTGACCCTCATTTAACCTATATCGAAGCGATTAAAATTTTAAATAATATTGGCATTGCCTATTTATCCCTTGCTGAAGCTGATTGGGATAATGCTCCAGATTTACCTGAAAAATTTTATCAAGAAGTCAGAGCAACCTTTGATGGCTTAATTATGTATGCAGGTAAATATACCCCAGAAAAAGCGCTTCGAATATTGACTGAAGGTCATGGTGATATTTTTGGTTTTGGCCGGCCATTTATTGCTAATCCAGACTTACCTGAACGCATTAAATACGAATGGCCATTAAATGAAGCCGATCCATCGACTATGTACGGCGGAACCAACAAAGGCTACACAGATTACCCCGTATACATAAAGTAGACAGCTTGTTGCTCAATGCTGAGAAAAGTTGTAGCACTAATTCTGCTATACATTTCCTATACATGAAATAATTAGAGGACTTAGTATGAAAAGCATGACCCTTTCTACACCGGGCGGTCTTGACCAGCTCAAGCTTAACCATAGCGCGGAACCTGGCGAACCGGGGCCTGGCGAAATACGAGTACGTATTCGAGCCTGTTCTCTCAACTTTCACGATTATGCAGTGGTTGTCGGAGCCATCTCGACCGAAGACAACCGCATCCCCATGGCGGATGGCGCCGGCGTTGTAGAAGCCATCGGTGAAGGTGTCAGCGAATTTAAGATTGGT
Source organism: Shewanella sp. CAL98-MNA-CIBAN-0140 (assembly GCF_040309905.1). NCBI lineage: Bacteria > Pseudomonadati > Pseudomonadota > Gammaproteobacteria > Alteromonadales > Shewanellaceae > Shewanella > Shewanella sp. CAL98-MNA-CIBAN-0140. The sequence goes on along the minus strand of NZ_JBEOPI010000027.1, from coordinate 55,355 downwards.
GACCCTGTCGTGTCGACATTCTTCCCTGATTGGCTAACTGGCCCCGCTCTTATTGGAAACTTCAGTACCACACCCGGTGATGGCCAGGATGGTTACGCCCGCGAGCAGGTTGTCCGCCCAACCAACTGGTTCACCCACGCCCCTAAAGGCTACACCCATGCCGAAGCCGCCACATTGACCACCGCAGGCTTAACCGCATGGAGAGCGCTTGTTGTTGATGGCGGCCTGAAAGCAGGCGATACCGTGCTCACGATGGGCACCGGTGGTGTGTCTATCTTTGCACTGCAGTTTGCCAAGATGATGGGCGCTCGGGTTATTTCTACGTCGTCTTCAGACGAAAAGCTGGAACGGCTCACCGCACTGGGTGCCGATCACACCATCAATTACAAAACCACACCGGCCTGGGGCACTAAGGTTCAGGAAATAACTGGCGGCAAGGGCGTCGACCACGTTATAGAAGTGGGTGGCCCTAGCACTCTGCCAGAATCTATTGATGCCGTGCGCATTGGTGGCCATATCGCGCTTATTGGGGTGTTGACTGGCTGGGCTGGGGATATTCCAACCGCAAAACTGATGGCGAAACAGGTTCGCCTGCAAGGACTGATTGTGGGCAGCCGAAACCATCAGCAAGAAATGATCCGCGCGATTGAAGCAAACGACATGCACCCGATCCTTGACCGGTCATTTGCGCTGGAAGAGATCGCTGACGCGTTCCGCTACCAAGAGTCTGGCAAGCACTTCGGTAAGATCTGCCTAGCGTTTTAATCCGAGCAATATATGGCCAGCCACTTGTGAAACCATTTTTTGCATCTAGTGGGGAATGCGCAAGTTGGTTATGGTGGGCTTAGTCAATCCAATCCGCAGCGGCTTATGGGCCACTGCGGCCTTATAAAGTCGGATTGAGTCTGCGCCACAAAGCAACTATTTTTGCCGGGTGTGGCGCTTAAACAACAGCATCGATAATTTTTTACCGAATGCCGCTAACATTTATGCAGATATAAGCGGCAAGACTATGCACATTGCCAGCACAGGCCATGTGCTTAACTCTTTAACTAGATAGCGTCATTCTCGATTAATAGCTATCAAGTCTATGTTACTGTTTTGAATGGGTCATATTGTTTACATTTAATAGATTAAAGCTTAATTCATCGAGAAACGAATTCTATATTTTTTGTGTGAAGAGTCAAAAACGCTATGTTATTAATTAGAGAGTAGAGCGGTTTCGTAAGGTATTATATGATGACTGAATGTACAGATGATCAGGCATAGAGATAACATGCTAGGCTGTTTTTTTTATTATTTAGTCTTTATACTGCGCGGCTGTTTTGTCTGCGTAGAAAGTAAAAATGAAAAGTTGGATATTTTTAAGTGTGGCCATTTTAACTGAAGTTGTGGCAACTTCTGCACTTAAAGCAAGCGATGGATTTTCAAGAATAATGCCTTCAATCGTGGTTATTGTGGGGTACGTATTATCTTTTTATTTTCTATCTTTGGCGCTAAAAACTATTCCTGTTGGTATTGCTTATGCGACTTGGGCTGGATTGGGTATTGTGCTCATTACGGTGATCGCTTGGGTGATGTATGGGCAAAAATTAGATTTAGGTGCGCTAGTGGGAATGACGTTAATTTTAGCGGGTGTTGTAGTAATGAACTTATTCTCAAGCGTTACTCCGCATTAGTATTAGCGTTAGTACGCAACCAATAACATAGACATTGCGTAGCCGAATTTTTGTGTTTTTATTCACTTTTTTCTCCACTTTTTTCTCCACTTTTCGAGCCGACGGTGCCCATTTCTAGCTAATGATGCTAATGCGCAGCGTTTTTAGGCACAACAAAAAGGGCTTAACAATGATAGTCATTGTTAAGCCCTTTTTGTTTAATGTTAGTCATAGTCTTGGATATAGCCGCTCAAGCCTAAGCGATGAATGGGTTGATCGCTTAGGCTGTAAGCGTTATTACCACGCCATGTCTAAAATCTTACGGCTGGTGGCTAAATCGACTTGGCCGCTTTCAGATAATGCGGTCATGCCATGAGCTTCTAATGCATTAATCACTAGGCTGATTTGATCTTGGGTTACACCGTGATCGCGTAAACGGGTTGGTAAACCCACTTGCTGGAAGAAAGCTTCTGTTTTGTCAATGGCTTGATCCACTCGGCTAGCTTCATCACCTTCAGTGATATCCCAAACGCGTGCTGCGTATTGCAGCAGTTTGGCGTGTTTTTGATCTTTTAACACGCGCCATAGTGATGGCAATACAACGGCTAACGTTTGTGCATGGTCGATGTGAAACAACGCGGTTAGCTCGTGGCCGATCATGTGAGTAGACCAATCTAATGGCACGCCTGTACCTATCATGCCGTTTAGAGCAGATGTAGCACTCCACATTAAGTTAGCGCGGGCATCGTAGTTAGTTGGCTCTTCAACGGTAATAGGACCAATTTCAATAAGGGTGCGCATAATGCCTTCTGCCATGCGGTCTTGTACGCGGGCATCAACGGGGTAAGTCGCATATTGCTCAAGCACATGCACAAACGCATCGACAACACCGTTTGCCACTTGAATTTTTGGCAAGCTGAAAGTTAATTCCGGGTCAAGCATAGCAAACGTCGGGTAAGCACATGGGTGGTTTACTGGGTACTTACCGCCTTGATAGCTTACTACTGCAAAGGCGTTCATTTCTGAACCCGTAGCCGGCAGGGTAGCAATAACGCCAAGTGGGATGACGTTGTCATTAGCCACTGGAACCGGTGTAAATCCGTGATGTAATAAACTTGCTGTGTCACCGTCAAACTGAGTCGCTAGGGCGATAAATTTGGTGCCGTCCATAACCGAACCACCACCGACAGCCAGTAAGAAGTCGATGTTTTCTTTACGGGCAACGTCAACGGCTTTTATTAGGGTCTCGTATGTCGGGTTTGCCTCAATGCCGCCAAACTCAAATACAATGCGGTCACCTAATGCGGCTTTGACTTTATCGAGTGTGCCGAAACGTTGCACGCTGCCGCCACCGTAAGTGATTAATACTCGTGCATTGGCTGGAACAAGTTGGTCTAACTCTGCGATACGGTCTTTGCCGAAAACAACATGAGTAGGGTTACGATAATCAAAATTGAGCATAATGGACGCCTTTTGGTTGAGCGGTGAAACAAAGAGTTGGCTGATTGTTGATGCATAAGTCATTTATGGAAAAGTTTTATATACACAACAACAAGGATAAATTATGTGATTATGATAGCTGATTGAGTCAAAATAAACAGACACAGAGCTATCGAGTTCATGCCTATTCCTATCTATATTGTTTAAATAAGGTGGTTTTTTGGTTAATTTGATACCTTTTACTGCTTTTTTGATAGTATTGGTATGAAGGTTTTTCTAAGGGGAAGGTATGAGTGAAGCAGCAAAATTAATGGCACAACTTGCCCCAACTGAAGGGGTTAATCATACCCATTTATCCGGTGTGCATGTGTTTCGTAGCTCACGGTATGGCGCGCGCGGACCCATGTGCTATTCACAAGGCGTGCTTATTGTCGGCCAAGGTAAAAAACGGGTTTACTTAGACAACCAAAGCTTCGATTACGACCGCCAGCACTCATTAGTGATGACGGTGCCACTGCCGGTAGAGTGTGAAACGTTTGCCAGTATTGAAGAGCCTGTATTAGTATTGATGGTTGATATCGATTTAGTGCAGCTTAATTACATTATCCGACTGATGGATGAGCATCATCAGATCCCTAAAGATTTAAACGAATCGCGCCAGAGTGGCTTTTTTGTTGCTGATAACACTGAAGACATGGATTGCAGCGTTATTCGGCTATTACAGGCGTTACAGTCGCCATTAGAAGCCAAAGTAATGGGTGAGGCGTTAGTGCTTGAGTTATTGTATCGTTTATTAGACTCGCCCAATGCCGCACCGCTTTATGCGTTGTCGCTTAGCCACACTCGTTTATCGAGGGTCGAAAAAGCCCTTAGCTACATTCATAAACATTATGGTGAGTCGGTTGAAGTAGACACTTTAGCTCGTTTGGTCAATATGAGTCCGTCGGCGTTTCATCGTTGCTTTAAAGAGGTCACCGCCTCATCACCGATACAATACTTAAAGAAGATCCGCCTGAATAAAGCCAAAGCGTTATTACAAGTGCAGAATTTGAAGGTTAAAGAGGTATCAACTCAGGTGGGGTACGAAAGCACGGCCCAATTTAGCCGCGAGTTTAAACGCTACTTTGATCAAAGCCCAGGCGAGTGCGGGAGGTTATAATGGCTATTCCCCTTCCGAGTAAGTCATGTGCCCCGAGTGGGTACGTTATGTTTTTAGTTAAGGCCACCTAATGATGACAGTACCCACGGAAATGACCTTTTTTGAGTTTTTAACGCCGTTAGTTGCATCAGGGCGGAAGACGATTACTATCCGTGATGGCAGCGAAAACCATTACCAGCCGGGCAGTCAAGTGCAGGTGTTTACTCTTGAAAGCCATACCAAGGTGTGTGACATCATTATTTTGGCCGTTGAGCCATTAGCATTTGATGACATTAATGAGTTTCATGCTAGTCAAGAAAGCCTGCCATTAGTTGAGTTAAAGCAACTGATCCAAACTGTGTATCCTAATCAGCAAACCTTGTTTATGATTTCATTTAAATTGCTTGCTACTTAATGCTCATGATTATCAAAAAGTTATCAACTAAGATTTCTTCTGCTGTTGATATGCGCGTCCGACTTTGGTTGTAGGTTCAGCTTGCTTTGTTCTATTTTCTGGTTTTAGCCGCAGCATTAGCCCCTCATCAGTAACTCAATAAGCAATACCTAAAACATGACCTGCTTAACAAATGTGCGCCAATAACCATGTTAGTTTGCATATCTATTAGCTAGTTCACATTTTAGCTATCTCTAAAGTGATATTTTGTTTTCCTGCTTAGGGTATGCGTATTTTATTTAGCGCTTTTTATCAATGGTTTTGCTCTCAGGGCTCATTCAGTTAGGATTTTTTATGTCTCCAATTATTCAATCAGCCAGCCAGGAGTTGATTAAACCTTATCAATCTAATATTACCGTACCCAATTGGATGATCAGCTCTATGGAGCGGGTCATGCAGTTTTATGTTGATAAAAACCTGCGCCTCGACACCATTTCTACTGACCGCATGCCTAAGCCCATCGAAGGCAAAAAATACATGTTGTATGCGCACATTCCGTTTTGCCATACTTTGTGTTCGTTTTGTACCTTTCACCGGTTTTTATTCCGCGAAGATAAAGCGCGCGAATACTTTGTTGCGCTGCGTAAAGAAATGCAAATGGCCAAAGATTTAGGCTATGAGTTTGAATCTATGTACATTGGCGGTGGCACCACCACAGTGCTTGAAGATGAATTAGCCCGCACCATCGAACATGCAAAAAACTTGTTCCCGGGCATTAAAGAAGTGTCATGTGAGTCTGATCCGCAGCATTTGGCCAACCCTGAATTTAAGCAATTAAAAGGACTGGTCGACAGAATGTCGATTGGGGTACAAAGCTTTGATGATGGCATTTTAAAAATGACCGATCGCTTAGACAAGTTTGGTTCTGGCCAACAAACCTTTGACAATATTATGGCGGCCAAAGAGCTGTTTCCTATTATCAATGTGGATTTAATTTTTGGTTTTCGTGGTCAAACGGATGAAATTATCCAGTCAGATCTTGAAATTGCCTCAAAACTCGACCCACGCCAAATTACTACCTATCCGCTAATGATCACTCACCAAACCCGTAAAAGCGTTAAGAACCAGCTAGCTGCACCCCAAGGTGAAATGGTCAATCAGTACCGACAGATTTTAAACCACTTGACGGGGCAATACACACAGTTATCGGCTTGGGCATTTGGTAAAACTAATAACGAAGGCTTTGATGAGTACGTTATTGATTATGATGAGTATCTCGGTGTAGGTTCTGGTTCATTTAGTTTTTTAAATGACACGCTATACGTGAATACATTTTCGCTGAAAAAATATCAACAACGTATTGCCGAAGGCCGTATGGCGGTTGAGCAACAGAAAAAATACCAGCTAAAAGAAGTCATGCAATATCGCTTTTTGCTGGGTATGTTTTCTGGGCGTTTATCACGTAAATATTTTCGCGATACTTTCAACGTTAATTTAGACACCGCCTTGTTTAAAGAAATGGCCTCAATGAAAGCGATGGGGGCACTTAAAAATGACCCAGTTAACCCAGATGAACTGATTGTGACCGATAATGGCAAAATGTTGGGGCTATTGATGATGAAGGAGTTTTACTCCGGCATGGACAATGTGCGTGCCCAATTGCGTCAACCACTTGCCACTGGTGATATGTAATCTCAGTTCGGGATAATCAACGCTTATCAAAGTACCATTTGCCTTGTTATCTGCGTTGTATTGACTTGCAATAGACCCGCTATTGATGCTGCTATTCACGCGTGAATACGCCTTGTTAGCAAAAAAAATAGCAAGTTTGATATAAAATTAGCTTAAATATTTTTATGTTAGTTTAATAATCCCATCTCTTAACCCGTATTGAGATCATCGAGATAACCAAAGGCCGTGTTAATCACGGCCTTTTTGTTATACTCAAGGTTCTTTTTATCGACGCTTTTTTAGGTGAGTTGCATGGCCAATATTCTTTTACTTGCCAATATCAATTGTGATCGCATTCTAGTGCTTGATAAGCCACTAAAAACCGGTGGCCGTTTTCATTATCAAGATGGCGGATTACGTTTAGGCGGTGGTGGTGCGAATACCGGATTGGGCTTAGTGTGGGCTCAACACAAGGTGTCTCTGGTGAGTGAGGTCGGTAGTGACGACATAGGTGACTGGATTTTAGCTAAGGCCAGCACCTTAGGGCTCGATTGTCGTTTGGTGCACCGCTTTAGTGGCAATACTTGTGAAATGTTACTGGTGATGACACCCGATGGTGAACGGACCATTATTCGACCACAGCGACCTATTTTTGAACTTCCCGCGCCACCCGACTGGCAACATTGGGATGCTTTTTATATTAACTCCTCAGCAAAAGGTGCCGGCGCTTGGGCGGCAAATGCTATTGCGTCTAATCCTAACTGCAAAGTGATATCTCAACTGGCAAAAGATGAGCGCAACCGTCCTTGTCATGTGCTGATCGCATCGATTACCGATATGCAAGGTCGTTGCAACCAAGATCCATGGTTGTTTGCGCAAGCAATTGCCGGCGATGCATTAGAATATTTTATTGTTACCGATGGCGACCAAGGGGCGATGGTGTATAGCGCGGATGGCAAACAACATGTTCCAGCCGTTACAGCCGATGTGGTCGACACTACTGGTGCTGGCGATGCCTATGCCTCTGGGGTGACCCATGGCTTATGTCAGCAGATGTCGATTACCGATGCAATGCATGAAGGAGCTTTGTGGGCATCGTTTGCTGTTGCAACCAAAAGCTCAATTCCAGGCGAGGCACTGAAACAGTATCTAGCCTAAGGTCAACTTGGGTTAAGTTAAGGTTTGCAGGCGAACGCTGCGCATTGCTAAGTATATGCGGATAACTAAAATAGTATTGGTTTGTCATTTTAGTGTCATTGTTGGCCTTTATGATGAGCCCGTCTAAACAACTTTTATAGCATCCAATGGTTCAGACCATTTTTAGCTATTATTTTTGCTATATTATCTCCCATTTTATTGATGGCCTTACTCTTCTACAGTAAGGCTTTTTTTTGTCTGAAAATTGGGTATATTGGCACTGTGTAATCATACTTAAGCAAGGACATGCTGGATGAGTGAGCGATTGGTAAAGTGTATTTCTGGGCTGTATTTAGGTGACCAAGTGCAAATGCATAACGGAGTTGCCAGTTGTATTAATCAAAAACATGCCGTTAAGCTTTTGACCGTGCAGTTTGACCGGGTAGTAGGCAATCGTGAGGCCGACCCTAAACATCACGGTGGTCTCGACAGAGTGCTACATCATTTTCCGCGTGAACATTATGGCCAATACCGGCGCTGGGATTTAATGCCAACCTTTGGTGATGCACCTTCAATGGGCGAAAACATCAGTACAGTTGGCCTTAATGAAGCACAGGTTAATATCGGCGACATTGTCCAAATTGGCGATGTTACCTTACAAGTCACTCAGCCTCGCTCGCCTTGTTTTAAACTCAATTTACAGTTTGGTCAGCCTAAATTTGCCTTAGCCATGCAAGAAAGTCGCATGTGCGGTTGGTTTTATCGGGTGCTGTCTGAAGGCGATATTCGTTCTAGTGATAGTATTGTATTGCTGGAGAGGAAAACGGATATTAGCGTGGCTAAAGCCATGCAGATTTATTTTTTAGCTGAATTTGATGCTGCGCAATATCAGCTGCTGCTTGAATGTGACGGTTTAGCGCAAAGTTGGGTTAATTCATTGCAGCGCAGACTTGATCAGCAAAGCATAGAAGATTGGGCAATGCGCTTATATGGCAAAGCGAGTTAGAGAATAACAATATAATAAAAAAATGATAAGGAATATCAAATGGCCGAACCGATAAGCGAAGTTAGCAAGCAAGCGAGAGATATGGGTTTATTGATCCATGCAGCCAGTTTTGTGGGGTATGTTTTTCCTTTGGGCAGTGTTCTAGGACCTTTAATTGTCTGGTTAATGAAACGTGATGAATTTGAGTTTGCCAACCAATGCGGAAAGAATTGTCTTAATTTTAAATTGAGCTTAATGGTTTATGCCCTGGTATCAGCAATATTGATTTTGATTGGCGTGGGAGTATTACTGTTAGCGGCGTTGGCATTGCTTGATATTATTTGTACCATTATCGCGATGGTGAAAGCTAGCGATGGCATCGCTTACCAATATCCGCTCACGATTCGGTTTCTGAAGTAACCCGTACTATAAACATAAAGTGATGGCCAATAATCATAAGCTTTAAAAACGCCACTCAAATGAGTGGCGTTTTTTTATGGCTATTGATTAACGCATTACACTTTAAAGCGCGCCACTAGGGTATCAAGACGAGTGGCTAACTGATTCAATGATTTGCTTGCATGCGCAGCCGCATGAGCAGTATCTGCTGTACGTTGAGTAATATCGTTGATTTCAGTCACATTGCGATTGATGTCTTCAACTACGGTTGATTGTTCTTCTGTCGCGGCAGCAACTTGAATGTTCATATCGCTAATCAGCGCAATACGTTGACTAATACCACTTAACGAATGACTTGCCTCATCAACAGCTGTAACACCTTCGAGTGAGCGGCTACGAGATTGCTCCATCGCATTAACGGCACGACTGGTTTCTGATTGAAGCTTATCAATCATGGTTTGCACTTCGTTGGTCGATGCAGCCGTTCGAGAAGCCAAGTTACGCACTTCATCTGCAACAACAGCAAAGCCTCGTCCGGCTTCGCCTGCGCGAGCGGCTTCAATCGCCGCGTTAAGTGCAAGTAAGTTAGTTTGCTCTGATATGGCACGAATAACATCTAAAATGCTGCCAATTGACTTAGTGTGCGTTGCTAACGACTCAATCACTTCACCGACTTGTTCAACATCTTTAGATAATTGATTAATAGTTGAACGTGCACGAGTGACCACTTTTTGACCATCAATCGATTCGGTATCAGCATCTCGAGCGGTAACCGCTGCTTGAGCTGCATTGGTCGCAATTTCATTAACCGTAGCACCCATTTCGTTAATTGCGGTGACAACCATGATGGTGCGGTCTTTTTGTAATTGGCTATCATCTAACGTTTGATGGGCTTGGTTTGATACATCAACTGCCGATAAACCTAGCTGCTCGCTGGTTTTGGCCACTTCGACTACCGTATCTTGAATTTTGCTGATAAAACTATTAAAACCACGGGCAAGCTGGGCTATTTCGTCATCTCCAGTAACAGGGAGTCGTTGGCGTAAATCACCTTCACCTTCACCAATGTTACGAAATAGCTCGGCAATATGGGCAATCGGACGACTGACCGAACCGGCAACGACAATCGAAATCGCAATAAACACCGCTGCGATAAGTATTGTCCACAGTAAAATTTGATACGCAGACTCTTGTAGCAAGGCAAAGACTTCCGCTTCAGGCACTTGAGCAACTAAGTACCAGTCCATTGATTCAATGTAGCTGCTGGCGATCAGCATATTCTGGCCATCGACTTCCGCTTTGACCAAATTAAAGTCTCTTTGGTTTAACAGCTGGTTAGTATTGGCGTTAGGGTACAAGCTGCTAAGTTTACTCTTACCCACTTTACGCGTGTCTTGATGCAGTTTTACGTCACCCTTGGCATCCACTAAATAGACAAAACCGCTATCTTCTATTTTAAATGAAGCCAGTAAATTAACCATGTCATCTAATGATTTGGCTAAACTAACAAGCCCACGACCATTGGGTTGTTGGTAACTAATAAATAGTTTTACTTCACCATTGGCTTCGGTAAAGATACTCAGCATTCGCTCTTGTTTGCTATCACGGTAATCAAAAAACCAGCTGTCTTGCTCTGGGGTTAACACGCGTAAAAACCCGTCTTGGGTATAATAGGCTGCACTTTCACGATCGGCATAAGACGCTTGAGCCAAGCCGAATTGATCTTTTACGTCATTAAGTTGTGCAATCACGAGACTTTCTTGGTCTGCTGGACGACCATTTTCAAGCCATCCAAGTAACATTCGGCTATTAGCGAGTTGTTCCGAAGCATTTATTAAACCACTAATTTCGAGGTCGACTTGATTGCGGATTTGCATAAGCAAGCTCGGCATTTCTGAGTTTAACATGCGCTGTTCGACGATTTGTTTTGCACTTCGTTGGCTCAGCAGTCCGACTAACATCGTCGACAGCAGTACAGCGAACGTTACCGTAAGCAAGATTTTTTGCTTAATGGTAAGGGTATTAAATGTATTCATCTACAACAGCCTCTTGGGAGTATCTTTATGATATATGGGAATATTATGGCAATAAATTGATAGTTATTTTGTCAGCAAACGCATTGAGTCATTTCAGCGTTAAATAATAAAGGCATATTAAACTGTCGATGTATCGATAATAGTACTGAGTTCACATGCAACAGGCTCGCAATTAGCTGCGTGAATCAGTCTTGATATCAGCATAACGTTTAAGTTTGAAATAACCGGCTTTACGCCAAGTCGATTTCACTGCGTTAACTTATTTCTCTATTTGAGTACGGAAACAAAATAGTCTTTTTGTGTAGGTTGTTCTGATTTTATGTGGCGCATGATAGTCGATAAAACAAAAAAAACGCACTACTATTTTGTGTGCGTTTTTTTGACGGTGCCAATAATTTAGCTATTGGTTAACTTACATATTGGGATAGTTTGGCCCGCCGCCGCCTTCTGGTGTAACCCAAGTAATATTTTGGCTCGGGTCTTTAATGTCACAGGTTTTACAATGAATACAATTTTGAGCGTTAATGACAAACTTTTTGTCACCGGCTTCTTCAACGACTTCATAAACACCTGCCGGACAATAACGTTGTGCGGGTTCATCAAATTTGGCTAAATTGACCGAAATAGGGATGCTTTTGTCTTTTAGATGTAAATGACACGGCTGATTTTCTTCGTGATAAGTGCTCGACATATACACTGACGATAACTTATCAAAGCTCAATTTCCCGTCAGGTTTAGGGTAATCAATTTTGGTGTAATCGCTGGCCAATCCCATTGTGGCATAGTCTGGCGTCGTGTCTCTAAAGGTCACTGGAAACTTGCCGCCAAACCAATTTTGGTCGATATAGTTAAAAGCGCCACCCAGTAGAGTACCAAACTTGTGTAATGCGGGACCAAAATTACGCGATTGGTATAGTTCTTCGTGAAGCCAGCTCTCTTCAAAACGTTGTTGGAAGCAATCTAGATCTTTACCACCTTCTAAACCTGCAATTAAGCCTTCACCTAAGGTTTTAGCCGCGATAATACCGCTTTTAATTGCAGTATGGGTGCCCTTAATTTTGGCAAAGTTAAGCGTGCCAGCATTACAGCCAATAATTAACCCACCTGGGAAACTCATTTTAGGCAATGAATTTAAACCGCCTTTGGCAATGGCCCTTGCACCATAGGATAAGCGCTCACCACCCGTTAATGCTTTGGCAATAACGGGATGAGTTTTATAGCGTTGAAATTCATCAAATGGACTGAGATGAGGATTTTTATAATTCAAATCGATTATCAACCCGACAGCGACTTGGTTGTCTTCCATGTGATAGAGAAATCCACCTCCTGATGAGCCATTCACCAGTGGCCAACCGCCAGTGTGAACCACTTTACCCGGTTGATGTTGCTCGGCAGGGACCTTCCAAATTTCTTTAAAGCCTAAGCCATAGTGCTGCGGCGTTTTGCCATTGTCTAAATGATATTTTTGGATCAATTGTTTACCCAAATGACCACGACAGCCTTCTGAAAAAACGGTGTATTTGGCATGTAATTCCATACCTGGCATATAGCTGTCTTTAGGTTGACCGTCTTCACCGACGCCCATATCACCGATTAAAATACCTTTAACACTGTTATCTGCATTAAATAGCAATTCACTGGCGGCAAACCCTGGGAAAATCTCTACGCCCATGGTCTCTGCTCTGTTGGCTAACCAACGGGCTAAGTTAGCAACACTAATAATGTAATTACCATCATTGTGCATTGTTTTAGGCACTAAGCTATTTGGTATTAAGCGTGATTGCGTTTCTGAATTAAGCAAATAGATTTCGTCATGTGTGACTTTGGTGTTTAGCGGGATATCTGAGTCACGCCAATCATTAAACAATTCGTCTAGTACATCGGGTTCAAATACTGCACCCGATAAAATATGTGCGCCAACCTCAGAGCCTTTTTCTACCACGCAAACGGTGATTTCTTTATCGGCATCTTTAGATATTTGCATTAAACGACAAGCAGTTGCTAAACCCGCAGGGCCTGCACCGACAATTACTACGTCGAACTCCATTGACTCGCGTTCCATGTTCTCACCTTTCCAAGTTTCCCGTTCATCGCGGGTTTATTGTTTTTATATAATGATAAGTAAACGATCGTTTGTTCTTTACTCACCTTACCGCAAAATTTGCTTTTGTCACAGTAGCAAACACAATCTTGTCAGCGTGAGTCGAGTCACAAAAAAATAACCCTATAGTCTTTTAAATTAAGATATTCACCTAAAGGGGTATTTGTGAAACCGCAATTAGGCCTATAATTGGATCTGACGGTTCTCCGAGCTTTTTGCCCTACGTCAATGATATGGGCAGTTAGCCGTGGTAATTTTGCCACCGGGGTGAGTAAAGAAATGCACTCACCTCCCACACTTGGAAAGGTTAACATGTCCCAATTACAAGACAGCTTTGGTCGAAGATTTCACTATTTGCGGATGTCAGTTACTGATGTTTGTAATTTCAAATGTTCTTATTGTTTGCCCGATGGGTATAAACCCGATGGCAAGCCTAGCTTTTTAACGCTTAATGAGATTGAAAATCTCGTTGCAGGCTTTGGAGAGGTCGGCACTCAAAAAGTTCGAATCACCGGTGGTGAGCCCACTCTGCGCAAAGACTTCACAGATATTGTGCGGATCGTTGCCGCAAATCCTAATATTAATACCGTAGCAATGACCACCAATGGTTATCGTTTACAGCAACATGCTAAAGAATGGTATGACGCTGGTTTACGGCGTATTAATATCTCTGTTGATAGCCTAGATCCTAAAATGTTTTATCAAATTACCGGCGAAAACAAATTCGACCAAGTGATGCGGGGTATTGATGCCGCACTTGAGGCGGGGTTTGAGCGGGTTAAAGTCAATGCCGTGTTACTTAAAGGCTTAAACGATAGAGATTTACCACGTTTTTTGCAGTGGATTAAACATACACCTATCGATTTACGTTTTATTGAGTTAATGGAGACGGGTTTAGGTCACGATTATTTTAACGCGCATCATCTAGCTGGTGTGGACATAAAAAAACAACTTGAGCAACAAGGCTGGTTATATGATCTGCCAAGTGTTGATGATGGTCCTGCGCAAAACTTCAGTCATGCAGATTACCAAGGTCGTATTGGGCTAATTATGCCTTACGCTAAGAATTTCTGTGCCAGCTGTAACCGCTTACGTGTGTCTGCAAAAGGTAAATTACATTTATGTTTGTTTACTGAAAATGGCGTCGATTTGCGTGATTTATTGCAAAATCCTTCGCAGCAAGATGAATTAATAAGTCGTTTACACGGTCAATTAGCCCAGAAAAAAGAAACCCATTATTTACATCAAGGTATTACCGGTGTGACTCAGCACCTTGCTTCTATTGGTGGTTAAGCGGTTATTGAGCTAAACAGACGGATGACGCACAATATAGTGGTGCTCAGTCGATAGAGATTGAATTTGATTAAGGCAATTACAGTATGAGCAATCGTTTTACCCATATTAACGCCGATGGCAATGCCCATATGGTCGATGTGACTGAAAAAGCGGTCACTGAGCGTGAAGCCCGCGCTGAAGCCTTTATTGATATGGCTCCTGAGACTTTAGCCATGATCATGAATGGCAGTCATCACAAAGGTGATGTGTTTGCGACCGCACGTATTGCCGGGATTCAAGCGGCTAAAAAAACGGCTGATTTGATCCCATTATGTCATCCCTTGATGCTGACTAAGGTGGAAGTTGAGCTTGAAGCTCAGCCTGAGAATAACCGCGTGCGCATTACCAGTTTGTGTAAATTGTCAGGCAAAACCGGTGTCGAAATGGAAGCGTTAACGGCGGCATGTGTCGCCGCATTAACCATTTACGACATGTGTAAGGCGGTACAAAAAGACATGATTATTTCTCAAGTTAGGTTACTGGAAAAACGCGGCGGTAAATCAGGCCATTTCCAAGCTTAATCGGTCAATGATTACTCGGGTAAACCTCGATAGATGTTATGAATAAAGACAGTGAGAAACCACTATGATCCAAGTGTTATTTTTTGCGCAAATTCGTGAGTTATTAGGCAGCGCTAAAGTTGAGCATACTGCCGAGAATATTGATACCGCTGAAGCGTTACGTGCAGCGCTTGCCGCCACTGATGACAAGTGGGCCAAAGTGTTGGCATCAGACAAATTACTGGTGGCAATTAATCAAACCATGAGTCAGTGGGATTCACCGGTTAAAGACGGCGATGAAGTGGCCTTTTTCCCTCCGGTTACAGGGGGATAATATGGAACAGTGTAATCCTCAAATTAATGTGCGTGTTCACACTGAAGATTTTTGTGTCGCCGATGAGTATGGGTTACTTGCCTGCAATAATCAGGACGGCGCCGTGGTCAATTTTGTCGGTAAAGTACGTGACTTTAATGATGGCAGTGCCGTAACCGATTTAACCCTAGAGCATTATCCTGGGATGACCGAGTCGGTATTAATGCAAATTAGCCAACAAGCTTGCGATCGTTGGCCATTAAGCAAAGTGACAATTATTCATCGAGTTGGTACTCTGGTGCTTGGCGAACAAATCGTGTTTATCGGTGTGACCAGTGCTCATCGTAAAGCGGCATTTGCAGCTTGCGAGTTTTTAATTGATTTTTTAAAGACCAAAGCGCCTTTTTGGAAGCTTGAAGCCGGTGATACTGGTCGTAAGTGGGTTGAGGCGCATGATAGCGATCAGCAAGCCGCTAAAATGTGGCAAAAGTAGTATTTCCATATTACTGGTACATAGCAAGGATAAGCCCTCAATGTCTTTCATTAACACCATTACTCAGATTTTTTATCGGCTTTTGCAGCGGCTTCATACCAGTGGTATCGCGGCGTTGCTCGCGATATTACTGGTGGGATTCAGTTCAGTATGCGTGGCCAATGATGCCCCCGCCATTGCCGCCGCGGCCAATATTCAGTTTGCTGTAGACGAGATCGCGATACGTTTTCAACAGAAAACGGGGTTGGCTGTGCGGGTAAGTTATGGGTCATCGGGTAATTTTGTCACTCAAATTCAGCATGGTGCACCGTTTGAAATGATGCTCAGTGCTGATGAGAGTTATATTGATAAGTTACATCAAGCGGGTTATACCCAAGATAGTGGGGTTATTTATGCTATTGGTCGACTTGCCCTTGCTGCACCGAAGAAATCGCCGTTAATTTTGGACGCTAATTTAGTTGGGCTAAGGCAATTAATCGATGATGGAAAATTGTCTCGTTTTGCGATAGCCAATCCCGATCATGCCCCCTATGGTGAGCGCGCGCGCGAAGTGCTCAAAACAAAAGGCTTATGGGATATGTTGCAGCCCACCCTGATTTTAGGCGAGAATGCTGCACAAGCCACCCAATTTACCATTAGTGGCTCCACTCAAGGCGGAATAGTGCCGTTATCCTTGGTGCTAACGCCTGCGTTTGCTAAGCGCGGAAACTATGTTGTTATCCCTGATTCGTTATATCAACCTCTCAATCAACAGATGGCATTAATGCCTAATGCATCTGAAACTACCGAGCGATTTTATCAATACATGCAATCAGTTGAGGCGCAGGAAGTGTTAACTCAATTTGGGTTTAATTTACCGCAACCTACTGTTAAGAAGGGTGCTTAATGGATTGGCAAGCTCTGTGGCTGTCGGTCAAACTGAGTTGTTTTACCGTAATATTATTAATTCCGTTGGCCATTATGGTTGGACGATGGTTGGCGTACCGGCAGTTTAAGGGTAAGTCATGGCTTGAGGCTTTGATCATGGTGCCGTTAGTGTTGCCGCCGACGGTTATTGGCTATTACTTGCTGGTAGGGTTAGGTAATCAGAGCGTGATTGGCCAATGGGTTGAACAATTAACGGGCCAGCAGCTGGTGTTTCATTTTTCAGGCTTAGTGATCGCTTCTATCATCGTCAATATCCCTTTTGCGGTTCAACCTATTCAACGTGCTTTTGAAACCATTCCCATTGATATTCGTGATGCTGCGGCCTGCTGTGGCATGAGTCGATTACGTATTTTTCTTCGAGTCGAATTACCTATGATATGGCCTGGAGTATTAACCGCAGTGGTGCTGTGTTTTTCTCATGTACTAGGCGAGTTTGGTGTGGTGTTAATGCTGGGCGGTAATATTGCCGGTGAAACCAAAACGATCTCGATAGCAATTTATGACAGTGTGCAGGCATTTGATTTTGATTCCGCAGGAATGATGTCTTTGGTATTACTCTTGTTTGCAGTGAGTGCTTTAGCGTTGACTACGAGTATGTCGAAGCGTTTAGGAGGGCATTATGGTGCCTCGCAGCGCTGACCTTATATGTGATATTTCACAAACCTCTCCTATTCCACTTGAAGCGCATTTTAGTTGCCGCGCCGGTGAGGTATTAGCGGTTGTTGGTCCTTCCGGTGGCGGTAAAACCACCTTGCTAAGAATGATAGCCGGTTTGAGCTTACCTCAACAGGGACAAATCCACTGTGGTGATCTGCTATGGTTTGATGCACAACAGTCGATTTCGTTAACGCCACAGCAACGGCATATTGGTTATATGCCGCAGCATTTTGGTTTGTTTCCGCATTTATCAGCGTTAGATAATGTCATTTCTGGGCTTGACCATGTCCCCAAAGCATTGCGAAAATCGCGTGCTTTAGATTGGTTAGAGCGCGTCAACTTGCAAGGTTTGCCTGATCGCTTACCCGCTCAATTGTCTGGCGGACAACGTCAACGAGTCGCGCTGGCTCGTGCACTGGCTCGCGAGCCGACTATTTTGCTGCTTGATGAACCCTTTTCTGCCGTAGACAAAGAAACTCGCGAGCGCTTATACATTGAGTTAGCTCGCTTAAAACAACAATTATCTATACCTGTCATCATGGTAACCCATGATATGCATGAGGCGTTGTTACTGGCCGATAAGATGATATTGATTAGCCAAGGTAAAATGTTGCAACAAGGCAAGCCATTTGAGGTGTTATCTCACCCCAATGACGAAGCGGTGGCCAGGCAGATGGGCTTGAGGAATATTTTTGATGGTCAAGTTGTAGAGCAAGACATTGAACGCAACATGACCAAGTTTACTTTGGGTGATGAACTCATTGTCAGCGACAGTTCACCACGATTAACTATCGGCCAATCTATCCGCTGGGTGATCCCAAATCAAGGCATTCGCTTTAACGCCATTAGCAGTGGTCGTTTGTGTAAAAGCTTAAATAAATTAGAGGTATTAATTGAATCTGTACTGGTGATGGGTGAATCATCACGGGTGATAGCATCTGTTGTCGGTATTGGGTCGATCATCAATACCGATGTGCCTACTCATTTGGTGCATAAATTAGCCTTGGCGGCAGGCGTGCAAACGACTATTGCTCTCAAGTCAGATCAAATTCACATTTTAAGTGTGCAGTCTTGATTGTGATAATAAAAGCAAATAAAACAATAGTTTGATCGCGTTTTGGCGCTATTTCTGAATAATAACATGACCATTGACGCGTCAATGTGGCTTGTTGGCAACATCAATGGCGGGGTTACGATAAAACGTTGCCATTTGTGCTGTTATTATCGATTGACCTGACCTCTTATTTCGAGAAAATGTTATGTGACGACGGCCCATCGCGCCGAAAAATGATATTTATGATCAATTATTAATCTTAGATTTCTTGGGACTTCGTCTGCTCTTAGGTAGAGTGGTCATGTAATACCATTTTCAATTATATAGAGGCTCGTGATGGTTCGGTTGCTGCTAGCAATATGCTTTCTTCCTTGTGCCGTGATGGCGACACCGTCTATGCACTCTTTATTGATCAATGGCGACTTTTTAAAGCCAATAACGGTCATGGAACAATTAGAGCAACAAGATGAAGGCACCATTTGTGACTTTGATGTTGATGTTGAAGAAGGCTTGCTGGTGTATAAAATTTCTATGGTTAACGTAGAGACACACCGAATACATAAATACCAATACCGAGCCTTAGACGGTACATTATTAGCTGAAAAATCGTCAACTTATGCCTCTGATGATATTGGCCAAGTGAATGCGGCAAAAATGCTCCAAGCCAAGCATATGAAGTTTTCAGAATTAGTGACTCTCGCGATTGAAAATCAGCAAGGATATTTAACACAGGCGGAATTGGACCACGATTTGTCAATTAGTTATCTCGAACTAAAATTACTCAATCAAGATAGTAGAAATACCATTGCTTTCGATATTGAAACCCTACGTCCACTACCTTTGCTCAAATGGGATTAAAGACTCTATGACTATGCGTATTTTATTGGTTGAAGATGATGCTACTACATTAAAGTATGTAGCCGATGGATTTACTGCTCAGAAATATCAAGTCGATAGTGCGACGGATGGTCAAGAAGGGCTAACGTTAGCGAAACATAACCAATATGATTTGTTGATCCTCGATCGTATGCTACCTAAGTTAGACGGCTTAACATTATTATCTGCTCTGCGTACCAGTGGGAATAATACTCCGGTACTCATTTTATCGGCATTAAGCCACGTTGATGAGCGTGTAAAAGGTTTGCGTGCGGGTGGTGATGATTACATGACTAAGCCATTCGCCTTTGCGGAATTATTAGTGCGTGCTGAAAAGCTTATTCAACGCAATGTGGTTGAACCTGCTGCCACAGATATTGAGGTTGGTAGTTTGAAGATGGAATTACTCACCCGTAAAGTTACCCTGGATGATAGCGAGTTAATGCTACAACCAAAAGAATTTCAATTGCTTAAATATTTAATGGAACACCCGAATCAAGTGATTAGTCGGACATTATTATTTGAAGCAGTATGGGACTACCATTTTGATCCTCGTACCAACGTGATTGATGTGCACATCGCCAAATTACGTCGCAAATTTGAAGAACTTGGGCATGGTGAGCTAATTGAAACCGTAAGAGGGGCTGGTTATCGCCTTTGCAAAAGGCATTAAGCCTTACCAAAGTAGTGCGTGGCGGATCACGCTTATCTTCTCGACTTTAGTCACCATACTCATTGTTATGTTGGTGCTCAGTCTCTATCGACAGTTAGTTATTGAGCAACAAAATCAGGTAGACAAACATCTTTCTGCAGAAATGCAGCGCTATCAGCAGTTAGCATTAACGGTTAACCGTCGTAGTTTTGCCGCTCAAATTCGTGCTGCCGATCCAAAAACGGCATTGATTGCCTGGCGCAACAGTGTCGATATGGTTGGCGCACTGACTTTCTTACCCGAAAACATGCCACAACTGCCCGAAACCAAAGATTTCCCTATTTTTACTGGCGGCCCAGATAAGCTGCATATCCTGACTGGCGGTCTAGTCATTACTCGTTATGGCCCAGTACTCATTGCTACGCGAACCGATCAGCTTGCAGCGTTAATTGAGAAATTTATTAATGCGGCGTTTTGGGCGGTGGCGTTTACGTTAGGGCTCACGCTAGCATTAGGTTATATTTTCTCTAAAGCCATTCTTAGGCGACTGGTCGAATACAACCGCTTAAGTGAACAAATTGAAGCTGGACATTATGAAACGCGTTTGCCGGTAAGTGAAAGCCAAGATGAATTTGACATGCTTGCGCGGCAATTTAATTTGGTGCTCGACACTTTAGAGCAAAACTTACGTGCCGTTCGCGGCGTCAGCGATAACATTGCCCATGATTTACGCACCCCGCTATCGCATTTGCGCATAGGCATAGAACAGTTGTCGCAAAAACCTACGTCTGAGCTTGCAGATGCCACTGCTGAGTTGCTAGAAGAGTTAGACCATTGTCTGGGGACATTTGATGCCATGTTATCGTTAACTCGCATTGAAGAAGGCCAGCAAATGCTTGATTTACAGCCGGTGAGATTACAGCAAATCTGCCAAGATTTATTTGAGATGGCTGAGGTTATTGCAGAGAGTCGCGATCAAGTGCTGAAAATCAGTTTAGAAGGTGATATTCACGTTAATGGTGATAAGTATTTATTGTTCCAAGCTTTGTTTAATCTAGTGGATAACGCGATAAAGTATTCACCCGAGGGTGCTACAATCAGTATTATTCAGCACGGTAAACATATTCAAATTAGTGATAATGGACCGGGTATTATTGACGAAGATAAAGAGCGGGTATTTGACCGTTTAGTCCGCTTAGACCCAAGTCGTCATTTCAAAGGCACGGGTTTAGGCTTGTCGATGGTAAAGGCTATTTTGTCGCGTCATAAAGCGACGATTTCATTACATGATAATAACCCTGGTTTATTGGTGAGTATTCACTTTAAATAATCCTGCGGGTATCCCCCCTTTAATCCTTGTTGGATAATCTATGTATCAAGTGATCAGTGACCAAACAGACTTTATTGTCATCAGTAAGTCCGTTAATGTTCATTTTCATAGTCAAGATGGCAGCGCTGGGGTGATTGCTCAGGCAGAGGCTGATTTAGGTTATAAGCTTTACCCTGTTCATCGTCTCGATACTCCGACATCCGGTTTGCTGGTGGTGGCTAAATCACCACAAGCTGCTAGTGTGTTTACCCAAATGTTTACTCAGCATAAAGTTCAAAAATATTATCTGGCAATCGCTTGCGGTAAACCTAAAAAGAAACAAGGTTGGATTATTGGCGACATGGCTAAGTCGCGTCGCAGTATGTATAAATTACTGCGGACCAGCAGCAACCCCGCCGTAACGCAGTTTTTCAGTCAGAGTATTGCCCATGGTATGCGGCTGTATTTACTGAAACCGCTCAGTGGCAAAACCCATCAATTGAGAGTGGCTTTAGCCAGTATTGGAGTGCCTATTTTAGGCGATCAACTCTATGGCAATGAGCTTAGTGACAGGTGCTATTTACATGCTTATAGTTTGCATTTTACTTATCGAGATCAGGCTTATGTTTTTCAACAACCGCCCTCATTAGGTCAACAGTTTTTGTTGTCAGCATGCCAACAGCTTATGGCTAATCAATGGCAATCACCTAATGATTTACCGTGGCCGAGTAAAGACTAGTTGTCTTTTATTAGCCTGTGGCACCGCCGGTTTATTATCCCGAGCAGAGGTTACAGAGAGGGTTAATAGGCTGAAGTCTTGTTAATGGGCTAAAGTTTATGATGTGCAAAGGCAGGTGAAACGCTTGTATCGATTAAGATTGCTCTATTGAGCTAGCGGCAATCGATTCATCTATTGAGTCCATTGAGCAAATCGTATTACGACCTTTGCTTTTAGCAAGGTACATGGCATCGTCAGCGAGCTGTAATAACTGTTCAATAGTGAGGTGAGTTTTACAGGTTGCATAGCCAGTGCTTAGGGTCATATTAATGGTGTTTTTTTGCCAAATAATAGATAAGTCGTTTATTCTATCTTGCACTTTCTCAGCAACTATTTGGGCTTCATCTGTATTAGTGGATGGCAATATAACCAGAAACTCTTCACCACCATAACGGCAGATAAAGTCGACTTTACGTAATGTCTGCTGTAATACTTCAGCAGTTTGTTTGAGCACTTTGTCGCCGGCTAAATGTCCGTATGAGTCATTGATAAGCTTGAAGTGATCTAAATCGAGCACCATTAGAGTATAAGCGAGTCCATTACGTTGCCACAAGGCATCAACTTGTTCGAGTTTGTCCAATAATGCATGTCGATTCCATAAGCCTGTCAGTTGATCTTTGTTGGCTAACCGAGCGACTTTGAACACTAAACGAGTTAGAGCATTACCAAATAATACTAAATTAGTCAGTAATAACAATATGATGTAGCTCCACATCACCAATGATGAGTTAAGCTTGTCAGCGGCAGAAATGTTGGCAAGTTGGTCGGGGGAAAACAACAGAGCCATGGCGCGGATGATAAATAGCAAACCTATGGTAAAAAAGGGTATGTTTAACAAAGTCGCATAATACAGCGGTAGGTGTTTTTTCACTGCCCGAAAGTTATCAATACCCGTTAGAGTGATAAAGGTCGCTGCAGTAATACTCATGACGATCACTAAGTACACTGCATAGGTCAGGGAGGGGGGGACTAGTAGCATTAATAATGCCGTGGTCGCCAGTAATATAAGATCAAATCGATAAGTTAAAGGTTGTTTAAATAAATGTTGGCAGCCCCAGCGCACCAGAGCAAAACCCAGTAGTATTGTCATGTCTGCAACAAACCAGTATAAATAGTTAATTGCTTCAGTACGTTGGGTATAAAGTAAGAGACCAATAAAAGTGAAAACGTTGGTCGCCGCGAAACACCAGCTGGCTTTAGGTGCAATGCGTAATAGATGAGCAAGCAATGTCCAGGCTAGTGCACAGCTTAGCGCGATTAAACTAAAAAATTGAACAAAAACAATACTCTGACTATGTTCCATATGACTCATTAGTATCGTGAAGAAGATGACTCATGATGCAATAACAAAATAAGTGCACAAAAATAGAATAATGATTCTAGTTAACAAGTTGTATCGTATACTATTTTTATAATTTTTGTCGCTAAATTAATCAACTTAAATAAGGTAACTAACATGGATTCTAATAAATTATTACTGGTCATCCTTGCGATTTTGCTCCCACCAGTAGCGGTACTGCTCAAAAATGGTATGGGTAAGGACTTATTAATTAATATCCTATTATGCCTTTTCTTTTTTGTACCTGGGCTTATCCATGCGCTGTGGGTGGTATTACAAGAATAATCGTGGTTCTGAGCGATGCTATTTGGTTTTTGATGTGCTGCAATCATTAGAGGTTGGGCAGGTTTGAGGCGATCATTGTCTGGTAGACAGGTTGTTTTGTATAATGATTTTTTTGTATCAAACTCAGATGATATAAACCGTAGATGATATAAAAAAACACCGTCAACAAATGCTATCAAGAGACCCATATGAACCGTAAAAAGAAAATCAATCAAACCCTGAAAGCCAAAGCAAAAAAAGCCAATGCGAAGCTCCATGCAACCAATAAACCCTCTTATGTTGCTAAAGCTGACCGCGAAAGGCTTACGCAGGTTGAATGAGTTGCAGCGCCATTAACAGATTTTGTTGATAGCGCTGACTGAGAGAATACTCACGTCTGTGCTATTACCAACGTCTGAGTCTAGTATCACTTTAGACGTTCACACCACAGACGTTACAGTGGGGTTGTTTAGGCAAGCGCATCTGCCTAAACTCCATGGTCATCGCATCAATCATTAACAACTTCCCCGTTAAAGGCAGTCCGATACCTGTGATGACTTTAATGGCTTCTGTTGCTTGGATACAACCAATCATACCGACCACAGGTGCAAGAATACCCGCTTCGACACAAGTTAACTGTTGCTCGCCAAATAAGGCACTAAAACATTGATAACAAGGACTGTGTTGTTGATAGTCAAATACCGTTACAGTGCCTTCCATCCGAATCGCTGCGGCCGATACTAAAGGCACCTGGTGCTCAAAACAGCTTTTATTAAGCTGTTCTCGTACTAACATATTGTCGGTGCAATCAAGAATTAAGCTATGCTGACTTACTTGCGCGTTAATCTCATCATCATCTAACAGGGCATTAATCGTATTAATCTTAATTAGCGGATTTAGTTGCATTAACGCCTGTTTAGCCGATTCAACTTTTGGCTGCCCAATATTGGTATCATGGTGTAATACTTGACGCTGTAAATTAGAAAGTTCTACCGTATCAAAATCAACTAAGGTGATTTCACCCACCCCAGCCACGGCAAGATATTGGCTTGCTGCACAGCCTAAACCGCCAGCACCAATAATTAATACCTTAGCAAGTTTCAACTTTTCTTGGCCATCAATATCGATAGCTTTAATGGAGATCTGACGGCTATAACGCAGCATTTCCGTGTCGGTGAGTATCTCTTGATCAAGTGAGTCCATATTTATTCCTAACACAACACATGATTAAATGGTTCTATAGTAACTTGGGTTCCTTGGGCGGTGTCACCTTGGTCTTGATCTAATATCACAAAGCAATTCGCTAAACTCATTGACGTGAGCATGCCAGAGCCTTGGCCGCCGGTAATGGCTACCTCAAGCTCACCCAACTCATTACGACTGAGTATGGCGCGTTGGTATTCGACTCTGCCAGGATGTTTGCGTATGTCAGTCAGTAACCGTGCTTGGCAAAATAAAGGCGTAACCGGTTTTAGTCCCTGCATTTTATGTAAAATAGGCAACACCAATTTATAAAACGTCACCATCGATGAGACTGGATTACCGGGTAAACCGCAAAAAACAGCATTACCTACTTTACCAAATGCAAACGGCTTTCCTGGCTTAATAGCCAGTTTCCAAAAGGTGATGTGACCTTCTTCTGATAAAATTTGCTTAATAAAATCGGCTTCACCAACCGAGACTCCGCCTGATGTTAATACCATATCAGCTTGGCTTGCTGCTTCTCTAAATGCGCCACGAATAGCTTCTTTATTGTCGGCTATGACGCCTAAATCAATCCATTCAACATGGCTTTTACTTAATAAACCTTGGATTGAATAGCGGTTAGAGTCATAAATTTGTCCTGGTGCCAGTTCACTTCCCACTGGGCGTAATTCATCACCAGTGGAAAAGAAAGCGACTTTCAATTTACGTGTCACTCTAACGTGGCTAATACCGATGGTGGCGAGTACGCCCATTTCTGCAGCACGGATAATGACACCACGGTGTAAGACTTTGGTACCCGCAAGCAGTTCTTCACCGCGACAGCGCACATTTGCGCCTAATCGATGCGGATGCTCAATGGTAATTAGGTTTTGGTCTGCTTGGGCTTTTTCTTGCATTTGCACGCTATCAAAACCCACAGGCACAGGTGCACCGGTCATAATACGAATACAGCTATTGGGTGGTACTTGGCCGTTGAAGGGGTGACCCGCAAAAGAACTACCCATTAGGGTGAGGGTTGTTTTATCCTGTGATGGGGTTAAGTCAGCAAACCGAAATGCGTAACCGTCCATTGCTGAGTTATCAAATGGAGGTAAATCAATACTTGAGGCGAGATCTTCGCCAAGTACTCTGTCGATTGCTTGGGTTAATGAAACGAGCTCGGTATCTTGGGTTGCTTCAACTTGAGCTAAAAGTTGCTCAATCGCTTGATCGGGATGAAGCAATGCTGGTTGAGCGCAAGGGTCTTGATTATTGGACATCAGCATTTCCTTAATGAATAGCTAAAATACCATGAGCAGCGTTATGGGCTGAAATAGGTGTTGGCTTTTTAATGGTGTTTAGTATGCCATGATGACACAAGAATTTTATGATCACACTTAAGGTTTTATATTTTATGTCGCAAAATAACGCCAATACGGCTTGGTATTTATACATTATTCGCTGTGCCAATTCACATTTATACACTGGCATTACCACGGATATTGCGCGTCGCCTTGCCGAGCATCAAACAAGCGGCCCTAAAGCGGCTAAATACCTAAAAGGTAAAGGGCCGTTAACCTTGGCTTACCAAGAGCAATTGACTGACCGAAGTGAGGCTTCAAAACGTGAAATTGCCATCAAGAAATATTCGCGTTCGCAAAAATTATCATTGATTGAACAGTATAAGCTAAGCCGTCACTCTACAAGCACCAACGCACTTGTAGAGTGATAGCGATATTATTTAGAGGCTCGTAATACTGGGTACTTCATGTATTCCTTATCGTAGTAAGGGCTGCGTTCATAAAACCAGCGTAATCTCGCTTTGCTATCTTGAGCAAAATCCGGATCCTGTAATGCTTGATCAAATTCGGCTTTTAGTGCCGGATTGTCGCTAAGCATTTTTGCTGCTAAAGGCTCAACTGCATAGTCTTCAATGTATTCTGTACGGGTAAAAATGGTATTAAAAAATCCCCAGTAAAACAAAGAATCCTCAGCTTGAGGTTCAAGTAATAGCATGGCTAAATCACCTAAAGGCTGGTCGGTTGGGATACGCACACTCCCAGCAGGAAGATGGGTGGTGATTTTGTGAATGCTTGTTTGCGCCGACACGGTTTGATGGCCTTCATAATCAGCACTTGAGAATATGGGCTTGCTGAATTGATATTGCTGCGCAGTAATCGATGTTGGTTTATTCAGTCGTGTCATTCTGATGCCATGTAAAGATAAACGATTAATAACCTCAGCCCACTGTGGCGGAATGTAATAAGCCACAGGACGAGTGACAGTGATCACTGGCTGGGTGTTCGCAATAACAGGTAGGTTACGGTATAGCTTAGGTTCTTCAGTCCAACGAACGACCTTATCGCCACTGATCGGGCTTTGCTCGATACGGTAATCCATACCTTTAAAGTCTCTACCTTGTGCCAAGGTTTCTTTTTGCCAACTGATCGTTAGCTTGCTTGGGTTTCGATATTTGTCTTTATTAATGGCAGTTTTTAGTTTAGTGCTATTTTGCGCCACCGTTTTAAGTGTTTGTTCAAGCATGACATAGGTGCCAAGGACTCGTTGCTTATAGGGTTTAAGGCTATGGTTTTCAATTAAAATAGTTGGTAAATGGCGCGCATCACCATAGCCATTAGAAAATCGCGGGCTAGGATTCCACAATGACAGACCTTTGCTCATGTCGGTGTTATCGTTGGCAAACACCAATGACCCCGGAATATGACCTTGTTCGGTTAAGGCTTGTTCAACGGCAGGACGGTAAATGGACTCCAGCCATGCAAAAATGCTTGGGCTATGTCCCTGCTCAACGTTGTAGCCAAAGGTGACATCATATTGGTAGTCAATGCCATCGGTCACATGGATATCAATGTATAAATCTGGCTGCCAAATAGTAATGGCACGGATAAGGTGCTGCATTTCTAGCGCATCTGCTTTGGCATAGTCGCGGTTTAAATTAAGATTCTTAGCCGTGGTGCGCCACCCCATATTCACCGGTCCACGCTGATTAACCCGGCTAAATTGACTGCTGCGCTCGTGAGCATCGACACTAAAAATGGGAATAAACAGTAAATTGACGTTTTTAAGTAATCCGCGTTTATTGCCATGGCTGATATCACGCAGTAGCATCATGCCAGCATCTTTACCGTCAATCTCTCCCGAGTGAATCCCCGCTTGCACTAAGACGGTTGCTTTACCATTATCGATTAATGCTGTTGCCGTTGATCCCCCGTCTTGCGATGCAACAATCATCCATATATCTCGTCCTTGGGGGCTTTTACCAATACTGACTTTTTGCAACATGTCACTGCTGTCGACGAGTTTATCTAACCATTCCATGGTGTCGTGATAGTTTGGGCTAGAAATATAGCCTTGCTGCTCAAAGGGGGTTACCCAAGGCTGATTTGCGCTTAACAGTAACGACTCACTCGCGCCTGACCAAGGACGCATTGGAGGCAGTATGCTGTCGTTTTCTAAATGCGCCATTTTCTCTGTCGGTACCAGGGGCGTCGACTGCGCAGTATCGTTAGCATGAGCGGATGTGGAACTGATGAATAATAAACTGACCAGTAAACTGGTAAGAAAAATACGGCGCATGAATACCCCTGTGAGTAATGATAGTGTTGAAACAATTACGTTAACGACATCATAGCATTGCACATCATCAGTTTCAGAGGCTTTTATGGTGATAAGTGAACTGAATTTATAGCGATAAAAAATCCCAACCGGAGTCGGGATTTTAGGCGTCATATTACATTAAGTGGACGGCGAAGAGTCGATGTATTGCTTATACGTTAGGGCCGGCATTTTTAATGGCATCAGACACGTGATATTTTGCAAAATTATCACTGAACTCTTGCGCGAGTTGCTGAGCATATTTGTTGTACTCAGCTTTGTCTGCCCATGTGTTAACAGGGTTCAACAATGCGGTGGTGACGCCTGAAACACTAACCGGTACATGTAGATTGAGCTTATCAATATAAAGCGTTTCAACATCTTTGAGCTCACCGCTAACAATGGCATCAACAATGGCTCGCGTTGTTGGAATATCAAAACGCTTACCTACACCATGTGGACCACCGGTCCAGCCAGTGTTGACCAGGTAAACTTGGCTGCCAAACGACTCAATGCGTGCCATTAATAACTCGGCATATACGCCTGCAGGGCGTGGGAAGAATGGTGCACCAAAACACGTCGAGAAGGTTGACTGGATTGCAGAAGTAGAACCCATTTCGGTTGAGCCTACTTTCGCGGTATAACCAGACAAGAAGTGATACGCCGCTTGCTCTTTACTTAACACCGATACTGGCGGTAATACGCCCGATACATCACAGGTTAAAAAGACGACCGCATGAGGTTCTGCGCCGCGATTACTTTCTTTACGCTGAGCTATATGTTCTAAAGGGTAGGCCGCGCGACTGTTTTCAGTCAGGCTGGTATCTTTATAGTCAGGCACTCGCTGTTCATCAAGTACGACGTTTTCTAATACAGTACCAAAACGGATAGCGTCCCAAATAACAGGTTCATTTTTTTGGCTTAAGTCGATACATTTTGCATAGCAGCCGCCTTCGATATTAAATACGCCACCGGGTGCCCAGCCGTGCTCGTCATCACCAATTAAAAACCGTTTTGGATCGGCAGAAAGAGTGGTTTTACCGGTACCAGATAAACCGAAAAACAAAGTAGTATCACCATCGTGGCCGACGTTAGCCGAACAATGCATTGGTAACACACCTTTTGCTGGTAATAAGAAGTTCTGTACCGAGAACATCGACTTTTTCATTTCTCCAGCGTACTTCAAGCCCACAAGAAGTACTTTTCGTTCGGCAAAGTTAAGAATAACGGCCGCTTCAGAATGGGTACCATCGCGTTCTGGTTCGCAAACAAATCCAGGCGCATTGATAATTTGCCAGACATCTTTGTTGCCACGATTAAATGTTGTTGGAGTGATAAATAAATTACGCGCAAAGAGTTGATGCCACGCATACTCAGTGGTTACATGTACTGGAATATAATGCTCGTCATCAGCGCCCACTTCGAGTTCAGACATAAATAACTCTTTGTCTGCAAGGTAAGCTTCTACACGACCCCATAATGCATCAAATTTACTGGCATCAAATGGACGGTTTACTTTGCCCCATTCAATATCAGCTTTGGTGTTTGCCTCTTTGACGATAAATCGGTCATTGGGTGAACGACCTGTTCTTTCCCCTGTTTTGGCCACTAAGGCACCATTTGCGGTGAGTTGACCCTCTCCACGAAGAAGCGCGATTTCTACAAGCTGTGCTGTCGTAGGATTGAGGTGAACGCGGTTTGATACATCCGCCATAGTGTTGATCTCCATGTCTTTTAGGTCGTGTTTCGCAATGAATCGCTATTGGGGTTAGGTGTTGAAACTTAGTTTGATATTTTGCTTGCGCAATGGCTATAAACTAATGTAGGAGATTGTAACGCAAGTTAACGCTCTGGTAACGAACAGTTTGGTTATTTTTTTGATGGGTTTTTGGTTGCAGGCATTTTTATCGGTGTTTTAGGGATAAAAAAAGCGCAAAGCGCGCTTTTTTTGTAATTTGTTACGTATCTATTACGTCATTGGTTACTGTTTTGATTGGCTGCTGTGGCTACCGGAATATAATGCCGCTATATCGATGGCATCAAAAGAGTATTTTGCTGTGCAGTACTCACAATCCATATCAATTTTGCCTTCCTCGGCCAAAATCGCTTCAACTTCAGCTTGCGGCAAGGTTTTAATGGCCGCGCCACTGCGTTCATAAGAACAGCTACATTTAAACGTCACATCAACAGGATCAAATAAGCGCACTTCTTCTTGATGATACAAGCGATGTAATACTTCTTCTGCATCAAGAGTGAATAACTCTTCTGCTTTGATGGTAGACGTCAATGTTGATATATGTTCAAAGTCATCATTTTGCTCCGACTTTGTTGGCAACACTTGCAGAAGCATACCTGCGGCTTGTTTACCGTTAGCAAATAACTGAATTTGAGTGGGTAATTGTTCTGATTGGTTAAAATATTCTTCTAAGCATGCAGCTAGGTTGACATGATCTAGCGACACAATCCCTTGATAACGCTCACCGTCATCAGGAGTTAGGGTAATGACCATATAGCCTTTACCAAACATTTGTTGCAAACTTGTATCTGTAGCAATATCGCCGTTCCAACGTGCTACACCACGTAAGACTTGCTTATTATTACCATTAATTACCGCCAAAGAGACTGGGCCATCGCCCTGTAATTGTACGCTAATGTCACCGGTAAACTTGATGGTTGCCGTGAGTA
The DNA here is from genome assembly GCF_040309905.1 of Shewanella sp. CAL98-MNA-CIBAN-0140. Lineage (NCBI taxonomy): Bacteria > Pseudomonadati > Pseudomonadota > Gammaproteobacteria > Alteromonadales > Shewanellaceae > Shewanella > Shewanella sp. CAL98-MNA-CIBAN-0140. The sequence continues at coordinate 24,414 of NZ_JBEOPI010000027.1, read as the reverse complement.
ACGATGTCGCGGCCATTAACTCACCGATTAGACACTGTAATGCGACCGGATAGCTATGTGCAGAAAGCACTTCTTGGTAGCAGCGTTCTAATTGGACTATCTCGCCTCGCACATCGGCATTATCAAAAATGTAGCGCTGTAAAATATCATTGTTCATCTGTATTCTCTTACTCTTTGGGCGCTGAGTACTCTTTAAAGCGCATAATCTGTCGTCGTTGTTTTTTATCCGGCTTATGATCTGGGGCCGGATTATTTAAAATGTTGAGCCGTCGAGCTTCTGCATTGATAATACGTTTGCTAATGCTTTCAGGTGTTTCTTCGTATAGCGTTTGCGCCACACTCGCGCTTTGTCTATGTCCAGATAATTGGAGCACAATAATCTCTCGATCATCATGACCTTGACGAAGGCGGATTTTTGCACCGACTTCAGCATTCTTACTGGATTTAGTCCGTTGGCCGTTGTAATGTACTTTACCGCCATTTATCATGTCTTTGGCGATGGCGCGGGTTTTATAAAATCGTGCTGTCCATAGCCATTTATCGAGCCGGATAAAGCTTCTTTCGGGCTGAGCGTTAGTCAAATGACCTCCAAAACTGGGATGATTTCACAGACTGAGTAACCTAATTGCCATACAATGTGTATATTATCGTAATAAGGGCAATATTATGGCCTTTTTATGGGCGCAAAGTTAGCATATTTGATGGTGATCCGCCAATCGATATGCGCTAGGGTTGTTGCTTTATCCTGTGTGAGTTAGCATAACGGCTAAACATCTATTTAACGCATATTATTAACAACTAGAACAAAGACCTGTACCAACATGTATAGAGAGTCCAATAGCATATGGATGTATTAGATAAACTGATCGCTAACGCCGCAAAAATACCACATAAGCCATTGAGTATTGTTGTATTTTGGCTTGGAATGATCACACTGTTGCTTTTAGCCGCACAGATAACATGGAAGTTGATGCCAGCATCATCGCAATCTGCGATGTGGCAACCATCCCCCATTTCAGCAGGCACTGCTAAGCGTATTGAGCTTGCTGGTGTACGTAACCTATTTCTTTTTGGCCGCTTAGATAATAATAGTAATAAACCCAAAGCTGAAGTCGTAGAACAAATCACTGACGCGCCTAAAACAAACTTGTCAATTCAGTTGAGGGGGGTTGTTGCGTCGACTGCGGAAGATCAGGGGTTAGCCGTTATTGAGTCAAGCGGGCAACAAGAAACCTATAGCTTAGGTGATAAAATTAAGGGAACTTCAGCTGCTTTAAAAGAAGTTTATGCTGATCGCATCATTATTAGTAACGGCGGTCGTTATGAAACCTTGATGCTTGATGGCCTTAAATATTCCGCGCAAAGTGACGCAAATACTCATTTACAACAAGCGAAAGTCGATCAACAAGTGACCCGAGTTGATCGTCGCGATAATCAACGCTTTTCTGAAGAACTGTCTAATTCTCGTGAAGAGTTATTAGCCGACCCCAGTAAAATAACTGATTTTTTAGCTATCTCACCTGTACGTAATGGTGATGAATTAGCTGGTTACCGTTTAAATCCTGGTAAAGATGTTGCGTTGTTTAAGCAAGCGGGTTTTCAGGCTAATGATTTAGCCAAATCAATAAATGGATTTGATCTGACCGATATGGGTCAGGCATTAGAAGTGATGGCACAACTGCCTGAGCTCACCGAAATGGCTGTCATGGTTGAGCGTGAAGGGCAGTTGGTCGAAATCATGTTTAGTTTGCCAGAATAATTTGGCGTTAGAGGATTGAATAAAATGAATAAAAAAGGGATCCGACATAAGATTATTGCTGGAATGCTGGTGGGCGCTGCGATGATAGCGGCACCGAGTGCTTGGTCGGAACAATATGCCGCCAATTTTAAAGGCACTGATATTCAAGAGTTTATTAATATTGTTGGTAAAAACCTCAATAAAACGATAATTGTAGATCCAACGGTACGTGGCAAAATTAATGTCCGCAGTTACGACTTGTTGAATGATGATCAATATTACCAATTCTTCCTTAACGTCCTTCAAGTGTATGGCTATGCAGTGGTTGAAATGGATAACCACATCATTAAAGTGATTAAAGATAAAGATGCCAAAATGGCCTCTATCCGTGTCGCCGATGACAATGCGCCTGGCGTTGGTGATGAAATGGTCACCCGTATTGTTCCGTTATACAATTCTGAAGCTAAGCAACTTGCACCGTTACTGCGTCAGTTAAATGATAATGCTGGTGGTGGTAATGTTGTTAATTATGACCAATCGAATGTATTAATGATTTCTGGCCGTGCAGCGGTAGTGAATAAGCTGGTAGAAATCGTCCGTCGAGTGGATAAACAAGGTGATACAGACGTGCAAGTGGTGGCATTAGACTATGCCTCTGCGGGGGAGATTGTCCGCATTATAGACACCCTATATCGCACGACAGCTAACCAATCACAACTGCCTGGTCAAGCACCTAAAGTGGTGGCTGACGAGCGCATGAATGCCGTTATTGTCAGTGGCGATGAAAAAAGCCGTCAACGTGTGATCGAGCTAATTAGACGACTAGATGCAGATCAAGCGACTACCGGCAATACCAAAGTCCGTTATTTGCATTACGCCAAGGCGGAAGACTTGGTTGAAGTATTAACTGGGTTTGCACAAAATTTACAAGATAATAAAGACGGGGCTGGCAGCCAACAAGGCAATTCAAGTAAACGTCGTAGTGATATTAACATTATGGCTCACAGTGATACCAACGCGCTGGTTATTAGCGCCGAACCTGATCAACTGCGGACGATTGAAAGCGTCATTAATCAGCTCGACATTCGCCGTCCTCAAGTACTCGTTGAAGCCATTATTGTTGAAATCGCTCAAGGCGATAACGTGGGGTTTGGGGTGCAATGGGGCAGTGAAGCCGGTGGCTTAACTCAGTTTAACAACATTGGTGCAACCATTGGAGAAGTCGGTGCCGGAGTCTGGGCTGCTCGTGAAGAAGATGGTACTAGCGTGACGACCATTGACGGTAATGGTAATCCAACAACCACAACTAATCCAACTTCAGACGGTGACTATACCTTGATCGCGCAAGCGTTGGGGAAAGTGAATGGTATGGCATGGGGCTTGACCACAGGTAACTTTGCAGCACTTATCCAAGCTGTTTCAAGCGATACCAATTCAAACGTATTAGCAACCCCATCTATCACCACATTAGACAACCAAGAAGCCTCTTTTATTGTCGGTGATGAAGTGCCGATCCTTACTGGCTCAACCTCAAGTTCAAGCAATGACAATCCTTTCCAAACCGTTGAGCGTAAAGAAGTCGGTGTTAAGTTAAAGGTTGTGCCGCAGATTAACGAAGGCTCATCGGTTAAATTAACCATAGAGCAAGAAGTCTCGGGTGTGAATGGTAATACCGGTGTGGATATCAGCTTCTCTACGCGTCGTTTAACGACCACTGTTATGGCTGATTCTGGGCAAATTGTGGTTTTAGGTGGATTAATTAACGAAGAAGTACAAGAAAGTGTTCAAAAAGTACCTTTCCTTGGCGATATTCCTTTTCTAGGTCATTTATTCAGGTCTTCATCGAGTAAAAAGATCAAGAAAAATCTAATGATTTTCATTAAACCCACCATAATCCGTGACGGCATTACAATGGAAGGTATTGCAGGTCGTAAATACAATTACTTCAGAGCATTACAGCTTGAACAACAAGCTCGTGGTATTAATCTAATGCCAAATACTGATGTTCCTGTACTGGAAGAATGGGATCAAGAGGCATACTTACCTGATGACGTTAATGAAGTGCTAGAGCGTTATAAAAGCGGCCAAGGTTTAGGAACAAAAATGCGTGAAACCGATCCAGCATTGCGTTCAATTGATGAAAGCATGCAAAAGGACAAGGCTCAAAATAATGACTGATAGCGTGATGACCGAGCCATTAGCTCAAGTATCAAGTGACGTCGCCATGGAAGTTGTCGAAGGCGACGGGGTTTTTCACTCCAATAGCAAAGAGCGTTTGCCGTTCGCCTTTTCACACCGTTTTCAATTGGTGTTAGCGAAAGAGAACGAGCAACTTTGTCTTTTCTATACCGATAACACACCACTCAGTGCCATGTTAGAAGTGCGGCGCTATGCCGATGTCGAGTTACCTTTAGTCAAGCTAGAGGTGACTCATTTTGAGGCTAAACTCACTCAAGCGTATCAATCTAATTCTTCAGAAGCCCAACAGTTAATGGAAGATATTGGTAACGAAATGGACTTGTTTACCCTGGCTGAAGAACTGCCACAAACTGAAGACTTGCTCGAAGGTGATGACGACGCGCCGATTATTAAATTAATTAATGCATTATTGTCGGAAGCGATTAAAGAAGAAGCATCAGATATTCACGTCGAAACTTATGAGAAACAATTAATTGTTCGTTTCCGTATTGATGGCGTATTAAAAGAAGTGTTAAAGCCGAATCGTAAATTATCGTCCTTGTTGGTGTCGCGCATTAAAGTGATGGCACGTTTAGATATCGCCGAAAAACGCCTGCCTCAAGATGGTCGTATTTCGTTACGTATTGCCGGTCGTGCCGTTGATGTTCGGGTATCGACCATGCCATCAAGTCATGGTGAACGCGTGGTAATGCGTTTGCTGGATAAAAATACCGGTAACTTAGACTTAGAACAACTGGGAATGACGCTCGGCATTCGCGAAAAATTCGATGAGTTAATTCGTAAGCCACACGGGATCATTCTAGTGACAGGCCCAACCGGGTCAGGTAAAAGTACCACCTTGTATGCTGGGTTAACGGAAATCAATTCTAAAGACACTAATATTTTAACGGTTGAAGATCCGATTGAATATGAGTTAGAAGGCATTGGTCAAACTCAGGTTAACACTAAGGTTGATATGACCTTTGCTCGTGGGTTGCGCGCGATTTTACGTCAGGACCCCGACGTAGTGATGATTGGTGAGATCCGCGATTTAGAAACTGCGCAGATTTCAGTGCAAGCTTCATTAACCGGCCACTTGGTTATTTCAACCTTACACACGAATACGGCATCAGGGGCGATTACCCGTTTGCAAGACATGGGGGTAGAGCCCTTTTTAGTCTCATCAAGTTTACTTGGCGTGCTCGCTCAGCGACTAATCCGTACATTATGCCCCATTTGTAAAGAAGCACACGAGCCCGATGAGCGTGAACGTGAATTACTGGGTATTACCGCAAACGACACTCGGGTCATTTATCGCGCTAAAGGCTGCAAAGCCTGTAGTCAAAATGGTTATCGCGGTCGAACTGGTATCCATGAATTGCTCATTGTTGATGATAATGTCCGTGAATTAATTCATGGCGGCAGGGGTGAGTTAGCCATTGAAAAACACGTGCGAAAATCGATTCCAAGTATTCGTCATGACGGCATGAGTAAAGTACTCGCCGGTGTGACGACGCTAGAAGAAGTATTACGCGTTACACGCGAGGAGTAATCAATGGCGGCGTTTGAATACAAAGCCCTCGATAGTAAAGGCAAACAGCAAAAAGGTGTGATCGAAGCTGATACCGCACGCCATGCTAGAGGCCAGCTGCGTGAGCAGCACCTTATGCCACTGGAACTCCAGCCGGTCAATGAGAAAGAAGCCCGCTCACAGCGTGGTGGCTTTAACCTAGCGAATTTGTTTAAGAGACGGATTTCAGTTGCCGAACTTGCGTTGATCACTCGCCAAATCGCGACACTGGTGGCAGCGGGTTTACCGATTGAAGAAGCGCTAAAAGCGGTGGGACAACAATCAGAAAAAGATCGTTTAGGCAGCATGATTATGGCTGTGCGTTCTCGGGTGGTTGAAGGTTACAGTTTAGCGGACTCAATGGCCGAGTTTCCGCACGTTTTTGATGATTTATTCCGTGCGATGGTGGCCTCGGGTGAGAAATCAGGCCATTTAGAAGTGGTGCTTAACCGATTAGCTGATTACACCGAGCGTCGTCAACAACTCAAAACAAAGCTAACTCAGGCAATGATTTATCCTATCGTATTAACCGTGGTCGCTATTGGTGTCATCGCCGTGTTACTTGCTGCTGTGGTGCCGAAGGTGGTTGGGCAGTTTGAGCACATGGGGCAAGAATTACCTGGAACGACCCAGTTTTTAATTCTTGCATCTGATTTTGTGCAACATTGGGGGGTGTTGGTTGTACTGCTCATCTTTGGTTGCATGATTGTTTTTCAGCGTATGCTGACCAATCCAGTAATGCGGATGAAATTTGACACTGCACTATTGCAAATGCCAGTGATTGGTAAAGTCAGTAAAGGATTAAATACCGCCAGATTCGCGCGCACATTAAGTATTTTGTCAGCGAGTTCGGTACCGTTACTTGATGGAATGCGTATCGCCAGTGAAGTGTTACAGAATGTCAAAGTGCGTGCCGCTGTCGATGATGCAACGGCCCGAGTCAGAGAAGGAACTAGTTTGGGCAATGCGTTGACTAATACTAAGTTATTCCCTGCAATGATGTTGTATATGATTGCATCTGGAGAAAAAAGCGGTCAATTAGAGAATATGCTTGAACGCGCCGCAGATAACCAAGACCGAGATTTTGAGTCGAACGTGAATATAGCTTTGGGGGTTTTTGAGCCCATGCTAGTCGTCAGTATGGCATCGGTTGTATTATTTATTGTAATGGCAATTTTACAGCCTATTTTAGAGTTAAATAATTTGGTTACCGGCTAGGTTTTAGACTGTGTATATCTTGGTAGACTAAACATGTAACCAAGCGTAAGAGCTGATTTTTACGCTTGAATATAGAGACAATTTTTAGAGGAAGTAAGCAATGCAACATAATAATATGCAACGAGGTTTCACCTTACTCGAAGTAATGGTAGTAATTGTTATTTTAGGTATTTTAGCGTCAATGGTTGTGCCCAATCTCATGGGTAATAAAGACAAAGCCGACCAACAAAAAGCCATATCAGATATTGTTGCGCTAGAAAATGCATTGGACATGTATAAGTTAGATAACAGTATTTATCCAACGACGGAACAAGGTCTTGATGCGTTAGTGCAAAAGCCTAACTCGTCACCAGAGCCGCGTAATTTCCGTGAAGGTGGTTATGTTAAGCGTCTACCTCAAGACCCATGGCGCAGTGACTATTTACTCTTAAGCCCTGGTGAATATGGAAAGATTGATATTTTCAGTGCAGGCCCAGACGGACAACCAGGTTCTGAAGATGATATCGGAAGCTGGAATTTACAAGATTTTCAATAAAATGATTCAACATCGTCAAGCCGGCTTCACCTTACTTGAGGTGTTGATCGTGGCATTGCTCATGGGGTTGGTGGCCTCAGCGGTAACCTTATCTATGAATGTTGCTGGGCCGGAACAGATGCTCAAAAAACCAGCGCGACGTTTTATCGCCGCGACTGAGATGGTGCTTGATGAAAGTGTGTTAAGCGGCCAGTTTATTGGTATTGTGATTGACGAAGATCAATATGAGTTTGTGTTTTATCAAGAAGGTAAATGGATGCCTGTTGAGCAAGATCGGCTATTATCGGCCGAAAAAATGGATGCCGGTATTACCTTAGATATTGTGATCGATGGTATGCCATTAGTTCAAGAAGACGAGCAAAATGAGTCTTGGTTTGATGAGCCTTTTATCGACGAAAAGAGCGAAGAAGAAAAAAAGAAACACCCTGAACCGCAAATATTATTGTTTCCCAGCGGTGAGATGACACCATTTGAGCTGGGTTTTAATATGATAAATGACGACAGTCAGCCGGTCAATGTACTGGTTGTTGGTGACGCGTTAGGCCGCTTAACATTAGGGCGTGTAGATGAATAAAGTAGCCTTCAATCGACACCCTATTCACATGCGCGGTAAAAGCCGTGGCATGACCTTACTTGAGGTGATAGTTGCTTTAGCGGTATTTTCAATTGCTGCGGTATCGGTGACAAAAAGCTTGAGTGAGATCATGGCTAATATGCCCATTTTAGAAGAACGAACTTTAGCGCAATGGGTGGCCAGTAACCAAATGGTCGACGTGCGATTGCCTGGTACCTTTCCTGATATAGGCCAAAAAACAGGTCAGTCAGAACTCGCAGGCCGTGAATGGTATTGGCGCCAAGAAGTGATTAAGACGACAGATGATAAATTTAGGATGATCCGTATTAGCGTCAGTGACGATGATAAATTTAACCGTGTGGCTGCTCAGGTAAATAGTTATGTGCATAACAAAGGTTAAGCATTTAAGCGGTTTTACCTTACTCGAAATGCTTATCGCGATTGCAATTTTTGCCATGTTGGGTATTGCGGCTAACTCAATATTATCGACGGTGATGAAAAATGATGAAGTCACCAAAGAGTTCGCTGATCGGCTTAAGTCATTACAACAGGGTTTTGGTGCGTTAGAACGCGATTTGGGCCAAATGGTCGCGCGTACACCCAGGTTAATTGACGGCCGCGGCAGTCAATTTTTTCAAGTGGGTGGCAATATTCTCGACTCAGAGACCGAAGCATTGATGTTTTACCGTTTAGGTTGGTTAAACCCTGATGGTATGTTACCCAGAGGCAGTTTGCAGTCGGTGGCCTATGTGGTCCAAAATGGCCGATTAGAACGCTGGTATTATCCTTATCCAGAGCCAATATCAGGAGCCGAACCATTAAAAAGTGTCGTGATTGACCATGTCTTATCGATTGAATATTCGTTTTATATGGATGATAAATGGCAGAAGAATGTTGATGGAACTGTGATGCCAAAAGGGATCGCGATGGAAATAGAGTTAGAGGGTTTGGGTAAAATCCAACGTCGATTTTTATTACCTAAAGGTGCTCCAGCGACCAAGTCTACAGCGGACGATGATAAGCAAGGCAATAACAACAACGGCGGGTCAGTATAATGGGCGGCCAAAAGCAACGAGGTGTTGCGTTAATTGTGGTGATGTTGATTGTCGCTATGGTAGTGATTATTGCTACCAACATTAGCAGCCGTAATCAGCTTTCAATGCGCCGAACGCTTAATTTAGCCCAATATGACCAGGCTTACTGGTATGCTCTTTCTGCGGAAGAATTGGCGATGAAAGTACTCAAGCAAGATTTTGAAGACTCAGAAGGGACGGTACATTTACAGCAGTACTGGGCCTTAGCCAATGTCGCTTTTCCGGCCGAATATGGTGAAATTGTTGGTGAAGTACAAGATATGCGGGCTTGCTTTAATGTTAATGCCGTTGGGCAAGCTTCAACCCAGACCGATAATGGTCAGCCCAAAATGACGGTAGCAGCAAGACAGTTCCAAGCGCTACTGATCAGTTTAGGGGTAGGTGATTTTGGTGCAGAGAAACTCACTTATACCCTTAAAGATTATATCGACCAAGACACGTTATCTGCACCATATGGGGCTGAAGATGCTGAATATGAGTCGCGTAATGTGCCATATCGTGCCGCCAATACCTTGATGCAGCATCGCAGTGAGTTACGCGCAGTATTAGGGTTTAGCCAAGATGTTTATCTGAATCTTTCACCTTATGTGTGTGCAATACCCGGTGAAGATAGCCAGTTATTGAATGTGAATACCATTAAGGTTGAGCAGGCCGCTTTACTTGCTGGGATGCTTGAAAATAAAATTTCAGTGAGTGAAGCTGAAAACATTATCAATAATCGTCCCGCGGATGGGTATGAAAAAATTGAAGAGTTTTGGGAAAGTTCGTCACTGAGTGGCATCAATTCCGAAGCGAATGCAAAGTCGAGTTTTGTCGTTGATAGTCAGTACTTTTTATTGAAATCTGGTGCTAAAGTAGATAACGCATTATTTCGAATGGAAAGCGTACTTAAGCGCAATGGTAACAATTTAGATGTGCTCACCCGTCAGTATGGTGGCCAACAATAATAACAAATTCATTGCGTAACAATGCGTATTGAGATCGGTGGAGAATAACAGTGTCTGAACGGCTATTTATCCGGTTAGGAAAAACATCAGAACACCCATGTTCATGGCTGGTATGGTCTGAACAAGCGCAAGAAATTATCGCTTCTGGTGAGTTAGCTGATGCCGCTAGCCTCAGCAGTTTAGCTGAGCGTGCGGGTAATCGTCCTGTTGATGTACTTGTGCCTGCGGCCAATATGACATTGACACAAATTATGTTACCCGAAAAAGGCCAACGCCAAGCATTAAAGGCGTTGCCATACATGCTGGAGGAATCATTAGCGACGAATGTAGACAATATGCATTTTGTGGTTGGTCCTCGCGAAGGTGAGCAACTTAATGTGGCTGCTGTAGCGCATGAGCAAATGCAACTATGGCTTGAATGGCTGCATCACGCAGGCTTGAAAGTGAAACGAATTGTGCCAGATTGTTTGGCATTACCGTTAGATCAATGTCGCTGGGCAGCAATGAGTGTCGGCAGCGAATATTTAATCAGAACCTCGGAAGGGGGCGGTGTCAGTTTACCTAAAGCATGGTCTGCAATTGCATTACCACGGCTATTGTCTCAAGTGGTGCAGACCAATGATGACCCTATTAGCATGGCCAGTTATAGCGACGATATCGATTTTTCTGGGGTACAAGTTGAATCTAAGCCGTTAGATTTACCTATGATGGTATTAGCAAAGGGCATTTTAAATGCGCCGATTAATTTATTAAGCGGTGTATATAAGCCCAAGAGTGAATACAGCAAACAGTTATTCATTTGGAAAAATGCTGCGATAGTGATCATGCTTGCCATAGTATTAGCGTTAGTCAATAAAGGTTTGGCAATACATCAACTCAACAACCGCACTGCAGAATTACAAGCCCAAAGTGAAGTCATTTTTAAGCTGTCGTTGCCCGCGGTTAATCGCATTGTCAATATGCGCTCACAAATGGACAGTCAGTTACGCAGTATGCAAGGTCAAGGTGGTGGTGCAGTATTTTTTGAAATGTTAGACAACCTTAAACCTGCATTTAGCAAGGTGCCAGAGTTAAAACCCAATACATTGCGTTTTGAAGCCAATCGTAATGAATTACGCATGCAAGTGACGGCAAAAACCTATGGCCAAATTGAAGAGTTTAAAGCGTTTGTCGCCAAAGACTACCAACTAGATGGTGGTGCCATGAACAGTAGCGAAGACAGCGTCACCAGTACGCTGACGTTAAGGATTAAATAACATGGAAAATATGCGTATTTGGTGGCAAAGTTTAGCTATTAGAGAGCAACAGCTGGTTGGTTTTTGTGCCGTGGTACTTGTCATTGGTATTGTTTATTGGGGTATTTGGGCACCTATATCTAATGCTCAAGAAGCCGCCGAGCGCGATAACATCGCCGCACAGAAAACGTTAAATTATGTTAAACAAAGCGCGAATAAAATAACGGGTCTAAAACAAGCTGGTGCGCAAGCGAAAGTACCTGGAAGTTTAAGCTCTATCGTCAACCAAACCGCGGGACAATATCAATTAGAAATCACCCGTATGCAGCCGCAAGGCGATAAGATCCAACTCTGGATGGATGATGTGCCATTCGACGCACTCCTGGGTTATTTACATGACTTAGTGACGCAGAAAGGATTAACACTGGACAGTGTTGATTTAACGGAATCAGACGTTGCTGGCTTTGTAAAAGTAAGACGTATTCAGCTTTCACAGTAAGGGTTTTTTGTGAGTTTATTTTCAAAAATAGTCATTGGCGTCATTATCTATATGATGTTTTTATTGGTATATTTACCTGCAAATTGGTTAGTCAGTATTGCCCCATTGCCAAATAATATGGTGATAAGTGGTGCTGAAGGTACACTTTGGCAGGGGAAAGCGGCCTTAATCACGATTGATCAACGACAGATAGAACGGGTTAGTTGGACGTTAAGCCCGTGGGGATTATTTGTTGGTCAAGCCAATATCGATTTTAATGTCGGTAATCGTGCCACGCCAGTCAGCGGTAAAGGCAGTCTTAGCTGGTCATTATCTGGGATGAGCGCGAAAAATATTCGTCTTGATCTACAAGATAGCTTTATACTAGCGGGTGCTCGCTTACCTTTTAAAACCCAAATTGACGGTGATGTGAGCATAATGGTTGAAGTCTTAAAGCAAGGTAAACCATGGTGCGAACAATTACACGGTAAATTATTTGTAAATCACACTAATGTCAAAAATCAATTTGGGGTATACCCTTTGGGCAATATCACATTGGGATTGAGTTGTCTTGACGGGCAATTACAACTGGCCACTGATGAAACGCAAAACGTATTGGGCTTAACGGGGACAGCTATTTTAGGCGAATCAAACTTGGTTAAGGTCAGTGCTAAAATTAAACCGACAGATGCTCAACCTAAGGATTTACGTGAGGCGTTACCATTTTTAGGTCGACAAGATACTCAAGGGTATTATCCAATTAACTATCAAGGTGTTGTGCCTGGTTTGTAATACCTATAAAGAGATTAATAAAAACGCCTTGATACCAATATCAAGGCGTTTTTATATCATTCACATTTGATTCAGCAATGCTAGCTTAACTATAATGGCCACGCTTAAAAATCAATCGCTACTCGGCGGTCATTCAACTTAACTTCAATCCCTTCGTTGTTTCTATGGCGACAATATTGCTAAATGGCTTGAAGTGTCTGTAATAGTAGGTGGTAATCGGTAATCGCTGGGAAATTGGCAAATTCAAGCTGAGGTTTTTGGCTATCTGGATTCTTTATTCCGAGTTGATAACCTACCCCCGCTTTTTTTGATGCCGCTAAAATGACTTCGCTGTCATCAATAAATAAACACCTCGACGGATCTACGTTAAATTTATTAAATGCATATTGCCAAAATTGTGGATGCTCTTTGGGATAGCCGCTTTCATGGCTCGATAGCATGTCGTCTAAACCATCGGCTAAGTTGGTATGGGTTAACTTAAGGGCTAAACTTTGTGGGTGAGCATTAGTAAACAAGATGCGTTGCTTATTTGCCCCAGCTAATGCCTGTAAAAAAGGCATGCTGTCTTGGCGAAGCTTAATCCTGTCCGCCGATGCATGGTGTAATGCCAAAATATCGAGTTTTAAATGGCGTTGCCAGTAATCAAGACAATACCAATCTAAGGTGCCGACCACATCATAGCAAGCTTGTTTAGCTAATTTATTGGCTTCATCCAAGCTTATTTGCCTCTGTATGCTTAATTGTTCAGGCACTATATGCAACCAAAAGTGGTTATCAAAATGAAGATCAAGCAAGGTGCCATCCATGTCGAGTAGGACTGTATCTATTTTATACCAAGGAAACATGTAAATTCCGGTTGTAGAATATACCTAGAATAGTAAGATTGTACCTTGTCTATATTAATTCGTCACATGGGGCTTCAATGACACAGCGGCATAAAAAGCCGGAGATCCTGCATACCGAAATTGTTGCTAAAAGCCGACTGTTTCAAATCGAGCAGGTACACCTTAAGTTTTCTAATGGCGTAGAACGTCAATATGAAAGAATGAAAGGCGGTAGCAGGGGGGCTGTGATGATGGTGCCTATTCATCAAGGTAATTTGTTATTAGCCAGTGAATATGCCGCTGGCACCGATAATTACGAACTGGGTTTTCCTAAAGGATTGATTGATCCTGGTGAAACAGCGATTGAAGCAGCCAATAGAGAGCTCCAAGAAGAAATTGGTTTTGGTAGTTATCAATTGACTCATTTAAAAGAGCTATCACTTGCGCCTGGTTACTTTTCCAGCAAAATGCATATTTTTGTGGCCGAAAAACTGTATCCCAGTCGTTTGGAAGGTGATGAGCCAGAGCCGATCGACGTGATCCCTTGGCCATTATCTGATTGGCAGTTATTACTCGATAATGTCGACTTTTCTGAGTCTCGCAGTGTGAGTGCGCTTTTTTTAACTCAGCAATATCTGAGTACATCAACGGATAGTCTTAAACGTGAGCTAAACGATGTAGAATAGATAAATTACTCGGCGTATTGTGTTAGCCATAGAACAGCAACATAGAATAGGCGATAGCCTTGTTTATTGGTGTCCTTGTCAGGTCATCTTTCTCGAATCCAGCAATTGGAGTAGTAATGAAGCCAGAAGATGTAATTGAGCAAGTCATAGACATTGCAACGGAAGCTGGGCAAACAATTCGTGACATTTACCTTAAAGGTAACTTTAAACGCGAAATGAAGGCAGACAATACCCCGGTGACGTCTGCCGATTTAGCTGCGCACGACATTATTTGCCGTCAGTTAGCTGAGCTAACGCCTGATATTCCTATTTTAAGTGAGGAGGCGGCGGATATTCCATTAAGTGTGCGTGAAACATGGAAACGCTATTGGTTAGTCGATCCATTAGATGGTACTGGTGAGTTTATTGCGGGCAGTGGTGATTTTTCAGTCATTATTGCCTTGGTTGAACATAATCGTCCTATCATGGGTGTGGTTTATGTGCCGATGACGAAAGTGTGTTACTACGCGATCGCGGGGTTAGGAGCTTATAAGCGTGATGGTAAGAATGAGCTACGCATTACCAGTAAACAATTAACCGGTGATGAACCAGAGCATTTGCGTTTAGCGGTCAGTCGTCGTCAAGACCCGCAATCGGTATTAAAGCTGCTTAATAAACCCAATCATTGTGAGTTAGTGGTGATGGGAGGCGCTGCATTAAAGAGTTGTTTAGTGGCCGAAGGGCGTGCAGATTGCTATGTCCGCTTAGGGCCAACTGGTGAGTGGGATACGGGCGCGGCGCAGATCATTATTGAAGAAGCGGGTGGGGCACTGATTGATATTAATTTGCAGCCTATGACCTACAATGAGCGTGAAACGCTCGAAAATCCTAATTTCATTGTGGTCGGCAGTACCAATCTCCCGTGGGATATGTTGCTAACAAATTGATTAATAGTTATTTTACTTGTTTTGAATTAATGGTTCTGTTTGTCTGTTTTTTAGTCGACGGCTGATTTTGACTCATTTTATGGGTTGAGATTAGCTAATATGTCTACCTGAAACTAGGATGGCGCTTTACTTGATAGCATTAGCTAACCAATGGCGAGTTGCTTTATTGCCAGCATAGATATTGCTTGGGCTACTATGGCAGGTAAGGGTTAATTTTAATGCCGAAGACCATGAGATCCCAAAAAACGCCACTCATTTGAGTTAATGCTATTCGGATAAGCACTATTGTTTATATCTAAGTGGATAGCGACTGGGTATGTAGAGCACTGAGCGTGGATACGTTCGGTGCTTTCTTTTATCTGGCAGGATAAAGTGTTTTATATCGGCTCGCATTTGCTTCAGTTTCGCTGGCAGCTTTCCATCTGGTGATAAAGCAAGCCACCTTAATTGTGTATCTATCAAGCTTATTGCAGCGGTAAAACTGATACGGGTTGGCGCGACCTTAGCTTCCTTTGCTATCGCTGTCATTTCTAAACGAACCAGATTATAAGCGATAAGCACTCCCCACAATTCTTGCTTAACACCTTCAACAAATTTGCTCCGTAACGTCACCTTGCTTTGCAGCTGGGTTTGCTTAAGTTCGCCATATCCTTCTTCTATTTCCCAGCGTTGCCAGTAGATATTTAGCAGCTTGTCCAGCGGATACTGAACAGGGTCAATCAATGAGGTGACAAATCCTTTTATTTCACCTTTTGGCTCTTGATAAGCGATAAAACGGGCGCGCCATGTTTCAGGGAGCTCCGGATTTTTCTTTCTCGCCTGTGGGGAGACGGGCATATCAATGAGCAAGTCATTATTCGCAAACTCTTCGACTACCTCGTAGCGCATCTTTGACTTTACGGGTGTCAGCCAATGTCGCTGTACTCCAGAGCTTTGCCAGTTTACTAATAAGTCAGCAGAGAAATAACAACGGTCAAATAGGGTTAAGGAATTATCAGGGGTATCTTGAACTAAACGCTGTGCGAGCGTGACCTCTCCTACGTGGCAGCCATCAAAGGCAGCACCTAATACCATTCTGGTTTCAGTCGATATAAGGCTGACTAATCGAAGTTGAGGATAGGGTTTGTGTGTGTTTGAAATAAAACCAAACTCATTGGCATTTTCTTCAGAATCTTGGCAACGAAACACGGTTCCATCAACGGCAAGGGTGGTAAGCCCTAGCGCGTTATTCTCCCCCAACGCTTGCTCAAGCCAAGCTGAGACAGTGGATTTAAATAAGTACGACATAGGCGCTTCACCTAAGCGTCGTCGGCAATCCGTCAATACACTCGGCGCTACGCGAGACCAAGTTGAGTCTCCAGATTGAAGTGCAATATCCATCGAGCTACAGACTTCTTTGATGGACTGGTTACGAATTAACCCCATCCAGAGTACTAGCCAGACTGCCTGCTGGGCAGGCAGACGGCGATTACGGATACTCGCCTTGTTAGCTGAAAGGAGTGATTGTTCGATCCAATCTGAATCAATCGCCTCCATTACAGAACCGTAAGACCCGCTTTCTTCAACAGACTCATGAACTAACTCAAGCTCTTGCACAAACATAAAAAATCCCCACCAGAATACTGGTAGGGATTATCTTTCATCTGCAGGATCGGTCAAGTGCTCTTAAACGATCGGCATTGCTCATCTAGAGGGCATTTTTTTGAAATGACTTATGACTTGTGAGTATCTAGCCATTGGTGTATCGCTTGCCTACTCCCTTGGAAGACAACCCTGTCATTTTTCTTTTCAAGTTGGTATTGGTACATCGGGTCATAGTAAATATCGAGTAACAGGTTTATCCAGTCTAGATGTTTACTGGTATCATTTTGGCTTTGTTGTACCTCAAGTGCATCGTCAACCAAGTCCTGTAATTGCTGATGTTGTTTACCGCCTAAGCGTTTACGGATCCCCAATAAACTTTGAGTCAAATAAGCTCTAAATGCATCAAAACCATCATGCTCACCAAAGTGAGACACATAATCAGCGAGTTTTTGTTCAACATAATCATTCAATAAACGCGGTAAACGCGCATCTAATGGTTCATCGAGAACGATAATATCCGCTTGTTGCATGGCGTTGTAAAAATGATGAGGCAGGGCTGACCTGCCTATAAGCATACTTTCATCTTCTAACAGTAAATGGCTATGTTGCTGTTGTTGATGCTTCAGTAATGCCACACCTAAGTTATTTTCGAAGTTAATTTGACTGGGTTGTGGATCGATATTTTTGCCAAAGCTTGATCCCCGATGATTGGCAATGCCTTCAAGATCGACGGACTCATCACGTTGGTTGATAACTTCCGTTTTACCACTGCCTGTTATGCCACTTAAAATGAGCACTTTAGATTGATTGGGTGCCTGCTCGATAGTATTGATTAAAAAATTACGCATGGCTTTATAACCCCCTTCAATATATGGGATATTTATGCCAGATTCTTTAATCCATTGCTGTGATAACGTTGAACGTAAACCACCACGAAAACAATATAAATAACTATCAGGATGTTGTGACAACTGAGCGAGCCAAGCATCTATACGTTGTTGCTTAACGGGACCATTTACTAACCTATGACCTAACGCTATGGCAGCATCTTGGCCATTTTGTTTATAACATGTTCCTACTTTTTGGCGTTCACTATCTTGCATTAACGGTAAATTAATCGAGTGACTAAATGCACCTTTGGAAAATTCAATGGGTGCTCTGACATCTATTAACGGACGATTTTCTAATAATAGTCTGCCATATTCTGAGCTGGGAATGACGTCACTCATTAGCTTAATTCCATAAGGATATCGTATCCGTCAGCGCGAGGTTCATATTCATGGAGGGTACCGATACAAGTTGCGGCAATACCATTGGTTTCCAATAATACTTTCAGTTCATTTTCAGCCTCTGCACTCACAGAAACTAACAATCCGCCGCTGGTTTGTGGATCGCAGATAATGGCTTTCTGTTCATCGGTTAATGGCGGTAAATACTCGCTATAACTGTCAAAATTACGATGGGTACCGCCTGGGATACAACCTTGAGCGAGGTAATCACTGACTTTGGGTAACAAAGGAACTTGGGATAATATTAAATTCGCTTTAAGTTTTGCACCTTGGCACACTTCAATTAAGTGGCCAGCCAGTCCAAAACCAGTGACGTCAGTTAAGGCATTAACGCCAACAATTTTAGCGATATCAATACCAATCGTGTTGAGCTGACACATCGCATTAGGTGCAATTTGACTGTCTTCATCACGCAGTTTCTTTTGTTTCTGCGCAGTGGTAAGAATGCCAATTCCAATCGGTTTGGTGATATATAGGCGATCGTTAGCTTTAGCGGTGTTATTTTTCTTTACTTGCTCGAGCGGGATTTGTCCTGTCACGGCTAAACCAAAAATAGGTTCTGGGGCATCAATACTGTGACCGCCAGCCAGCATAATACCAGCATCGGCACAGGCTTGACGTCCACCATCAACCACTTTTTGGGCTATTTCTGCTGCTAATAGATTGATTGGCCAACCTAAAATAGCAATCGCCATAATAGGCGTTCCCCCCATGGCATATATGTCGCTAATGGCATTGGTTGCTGCAATTCGGCCAAAGGTAAATGGGTCATCCACAATGGGCATAAAAAAGTCAGTGGTACTGATAATGCCAGTTTGTTCATTCAGCTTATAGACGGCTGCATCGTCACGTGTTTGATTACCGACTAATAAGTTAGGATCAGTAAACACAGGGAGTTGTGACGCAAGAATGGTACTTAATACTTTTGGGGAAATTTTACAGCCGCAGCCTGCGCCATGGCTATATTCGGTGAGCTTAATTGTTTGATCAGGCATGGTAGTTGATTTATCGCTGGCGTATTGAGCAGCAATTATAATGTTTCTCAGTAAGAATATCTTGTATTTTACTCTGTCATTAACGTGACAGTGTCGAGAGTCGAGAATAAAAGATAATTATGAGCATTATTTTTATTTTGGTTGCGGCTAGTTTTTTAACCAATAGAGACCATATGACGGAGAGCCGACTATCGTGGTAAGGCGCAAAGAGCATACACATGAACACATAAAACAAATGGCGAGCGATGGTGATGACCCATTTAAAGCCGAGAACATCGATAAGCTAAGATTAATAAAATTGGCGAGTCAAATAGGTTAGGTATCAAGTACTTTGATTCATATATTGAGAAGCTACCACGATTTATTATTAGCGGTATCTGAACAGTCATTAGCGCAGTTAGCCACAACATTAACGTTAAAGATGAGTGATAATACACTGTTGAATACTCAGCAGACGGCGATACTATCCTGTTAGCCTCTGGAGTGAGGGGGTTAACTTTAGCCACAAGGGCGGGTACTTACCACTTTCCCTAAGGATTTTTGGTCTAAAGTGGCGCTGAGCATTGCCCCTTTTTCGATGGCAGTCAGACCAACTGCCAAATGTTGTAACAGCAAGTGCGCCCAACAATTTACCAAACCTCAACATGGGTTAAGAGCTGAGATTAATTAACTCTTTACTCGAACTCGTTGAGATTACTTAAAAAAAAGGTCACGCTATACGTAACCTTTTTTTATGCTATTTACGTATTATGACGTATTATGACGTATAAGCAGCCGTTAAGCTTTTCCAATTACGTTGTTGTTCAAGAAATTGGTTACGCAATAATTGTACTTGTTGTTTCAGATTGTGATCTGTAAGTTGCTTGCGTTTCGCCTCTAACAAGCTCTTTTTCGCTTGATAATAGTCGACTAAGTGTTGCTTCATCAGCTCATACTCTGCTTGAAATTTTTCGATTATTTCATCGCAGTTAGGTAAGTGCGCAACCTGATTCTGTGCTTGTAAAAGTTGCATCTGCAAACGTGCACTTTCAATGCGCTCTTGTGGCACTTTACGTAAATCACTGGCTAAACCAAACCAGTTCATTAGCTTGATTAACCATTTAGTTGGATCGTAGTCCCACCATTTTATTCCATTGCGGTAATCATTTTCGAAAATATGATGGAAGTTGTGATAACCCTCGCCATATGTCAGCAATGCTAAAAATGCATTATCTTTAGCGGTATTTTTATCTGTGTACGGTTGTTTGCCCCAGAGATGAGCCAATGAGTTTATGAAGAACGTACAGTGATGTACTACCACTAGACGCAATAAACCTGCCATAAGTACCATTGATAAAATATCGCCATTCAACCAGCCTATAAATGCTGGTAAACCTATATTCATTAAAATCACTAAGGCTAAGTAGTGCTTGTGTTGCCACATAACGATACGATCATTTTGTAAATCGCGGACGTTATTATAGTTACTATAGCGGCTTGCTTGATACTCGCGCAGCATCCAACCTATGTGGCTGTACCAAAATCCCATTTTGGCTGAATACGGATCTTTATCATTATTATCAACATGTTTGTGATGAACGCGGTGATCACTACACCAATGTAATGCACTGTTCTGTAGTGCTAACGCTCCGCCTAGTGCGTATAAAAAACGAACCGATGAGTGAGCTTTATAAGCTTTATGTGACCATAATCTGTGGTAACCCGCAGTAATCGATAGACCACTTGCGTAAGCGAAAATAACAAATGCAATCCATTCAATGCCATCAAAGCCATGGGTAAAACCACGCCAAGGGATTAACACCAGAGCACCAATAAAAGTAATGGCAAATAACAGGGTATTAAGCCAAATGATTGGAGGTTTTTTCATTTAGTAGGGTTCCAATAATAGGGATAAATAAGTTGAGCGTACAATTGTACGCTAATTTAACGTACAGAACTAGTCATGGTCAAGCTTAACAGGGCTGTGTTTCTGTTGTAAAAACGGTATTATCTGTGAATTAATATTGACTGAATGGATTAGTAAATGGGCGTAAGAGCACAACAAAAGGAAAAAACCCGCCGTGCATTAGTTGATGCTGCATTTAATCAACTCAGTGCCGAGCGTAGCTTTTCTAGCTTAAGTTTACGTGAAGTTGCACGTGAAGCTGGTATTGCGCCCACATCATTCTATCGCCATTTTAAAGATATGAACGAGCTTGGCTTAACCATGGTCGATGAAGGCGGATTAACCTTACGTCAAATGATGCGTAAAGGTCGTCAACGCGCAGAAGCCGGTGGTAGCGTGATCCGTATTTCTGTTGACACTTTTATGGAAGTGTTGGAATCAAACCCTAACGTATTTCGAATACTGTTACATGAACGTTCAGGTACCTCTGCCGCATTTAGAGCTGCAGTTGAGCGCGAAATTGAACACTTTATCTCTGAACTTGCTCATTACACTGAAGCACAAGCTAACCGCACACCTGTGTTAGCGCGCGCTCAAGCTGAAGCGCTGGTTATTTTGGTATTTAATGCGGGAGCATCGGCGTTGGATTCAAAACGTAGCGAACGTAGAGCGTTGGCCGACCAATTAGTATTGCAACTGCGGATGGTCGCTACTGGTGCTGAAGCGTTACAACATAAAATGGATAATAGAGCCTAATCAACTGCCTTTATAAACAAACAGTACGCTAATCATTAGCGCCCTGTTTGTTAGTTAATCTGCATTACTTACGTTCTAGTAATACGCCTGATTCCATGTGGTCTGTATAGGGGAATTGGTCAAATAGCGCAAAGCGAGTGATTTTATGTGTTTGGCCTAAGGTTAACAAATTGTCATTCAGTGTTTCTGGATTGCATGAAATATACAAAATCCGCTCATAACCTTGTATAAGCTTTAATGTTTCAGGGTCAATGCCTGCACGAGGCGGGTCAACAAAGATAGTATTGCAATCGTAACTGTCTAAGTCGATGCCTTCTAAACGTCTAAATTGACGCTTTTTCGCCATCGCATCACTAAAGTCTTCAGCAGACATACGAATAATTTGGACATTATTGACTTTATTAATATCGATATTGTACTGAGCGGCATCAACTGAAGGCTTGGCCAGTTCGGTTGCTAAAACGCGATTGAAATTTTGTGCCAATGCAATAGTAAAATTGCCGTTGCCACAGTACAATTCAAGTAAATCTCCTTGGCTGTTTTTAGTTGCATCAACGGCCCATTCTAACATTTTTACGGATACTTTAGCATTGGGCTGGGTAAAGCTATTTTCTATCTGCTTATAATGTAATCGTTGAGCGTTTACTGTAAGTGTTTCGGTAACATAGTCTTTATCTAAATCGATTTTCTGTTTGCGTGCTCGGCCAATAATACTGACATTAAATTGAGCAGATAATTTTGCCTTTAATTGAGTCGCATGTTCGCGCCATTCTTCATCAAGCTGACGGTGATATAACAAAGAGACCAATATCTCGCCACTTAACGTCGATAAAAAGTCAATTTGAAACAGCCTATAGCGTAACGCAGGATTGGGAGTTAATTCGGTGATTAATGCAGCCATCATTTGATTAATCATCAACCCCGCTGGCAAATATTGATCGCAACGCACTTTAGCATTCAATGCTTTATCAAACATGTAGTAATATAAGTCATCACCTTCATGCCACATTCTAAACTCAGCACGCATGCGATAATGCATAGGCTCAGAAGCAAAGACTTCAAGCTTTGGTGGATTGAAATCGGCAAAGGCCTGTTCTAGCTTGATGCGCTTTTGTTGTAATTGTGCATCGTAGTTTTTAGGATCCATTGCAGCTAAATTCATATCGACCACCTAAGACTGTAAAAAAGGGCGCAAATAGTATACTAAATGACGCTGATGTCTAGTATTACGCGCCTAAGTATAAAATGACATGACGATTAAAACTGAGCATATTCATATTTGGAGCCCCTATTGTCTGGACCTATTTTAGTATTTGATTCTGGTATCGGCGGATTGTCGGTCATGAATGAAATTAGAAAACAGCTGCCACAGCATGATTATTGCTATTTATTTGATAATGCCCGCTTGCCCTATGGCAACTTATCAGAGCAAGAGTTAATAGCTGGATGTGTTGCTCTGATCACCCATCATGCTCGACGTGTTAATGCCAGTATCGTGGTTGTTGCCTGCAATACCGCCAGTACTTTGGTATTGCCGCTATTACGCCAACAATTAACAATTCCTATCGTGGGTGTTGTTCCTGCCATAAAACCTGCTGCGATGTTATCGAAGAAAAAGCACATTGGTTTATTGGCTACGCCGGGCACAGTGAAACGAGATTACACTCAAGCGCTGATCAATCAGTTTGCTGGAAACTGCAAGGTCGAATTATTTGGTACGTCAGATTTAGTGTTACTTGCTGAGCAACATGTGGCGCGTCAGCAAATCGATAGAAATAAACTGAACGATATCTTATTTCCCATAGCGGCATCTAATATTGATGTACTGGTACTGGGCTGTACCCATTTCCCAATGATAGCGTCAGAAATTAGTTATTATCTTGGTGGCGGCGTAACACTATTAGATTCTGGGGAAGCAGTAGCAAAGCGAGTTAGGTTTTTACTGAGCAGAGACAATGATGGAAGTAAACAATTACAAGCGTGTTATACCAAGGATATTAGCGAAGGGCTTAAAGCAACATTAGTCGATTATGGTTTTGGTGATTTTTCGCTGGTAACCATAACCGACTAACAACACTGTTTAAATAGTGCTAAGAATCCTGCTCAATAACGATTAGCTATTTTCTGTATCAGATTCTTGTGATTTAGCTTCTCTTACCTTTAACGTGCGTTCTTGAAAGCTGTAGTCGTTTAATTTCGACATTGCCTTCTGTGCTCCCGCTTCAGACATCTCAACAAACCCAAATCCTTTACGGCGTCCTGTTTTACGGTCTCGTACTAGACGAACGGAGTTAACCGGTCCGTACTCACCGAACAATGCTTTTACTTCTCCCTCATGAACACGATAAGGCAAGTTGCCAACATACAGTGTCATAGTGGGACCTACATACGGTTCCTCTGTAGAATTTGAACCACTAGATGGCATAAAGGTGAAAATTAACGTCGCAACGACTACACCAGCAATAAACGCTACCGAAGATGGTGTGCCGCCAAACTGAGAAAAAACAAAAGCGCCAAGAAGCGCCGCAATCAAAACAATCACGAATGATTTCTGCATAAAATAATCTCTAATGAATAAAAAAATGATAAATAACTGTTAAATACTATTACATACTAATTAAAAATTACCAGATAAACCAGAGTACTGTTGAAAAATTGAGCTTGAAATCAACTTAAATATCAAAAATAAGTGTTTTGTGATTTAGGTGAAGACGGTTCTTTGAACAAAAAAGTTAAAAAAGAATCGATCTGACCAAAAGTTCGACATTCAAAACATTTCATCAATAAAAGCGCTTGCACTAAATCTCAAGCTGCCTATAATGCGCATCCACTGACACGGCATACAGCGAAAGCAGAAACCGGTTAGCGTTATTTACAACTACTTAATAGTGTTGATAACAGGCAAAAAGAAGTTTGAAAAAACACTTGACGCCATAAAGGGAATGCGTAAAATACGCATCCCAAGCCAATGACCTAGCGTCTTACGGCGATGCATGAAAGATAGCATCAACGCTCTTTAACAATTTATCAAGTAATCTGTGTGGACATTCACAGGTATTGAGTTATTCGAAATTGTCTTCTGTTCTTCGGAATGTTGGCAATCAAAAAAT
>NZ_JBEOPI010000026.1:0-77397 GCF_040309905.1 Shewanella sp. CAL98-MNA-CIBAN-0140 | reverse complement strand
TAAGAAGTCTGAAACAGAAACAAGAAATGCAGCTTAAAATTTAAGTAAAGAGTGCCAACTACCTTGAAAAACACCGGGCGTCAGCCATTTCGTTAGAATAGGCTATAGTCTCTTTATCAAGCCTGATTGTGATTTATTCGTTTAATGTCTGTGTATAGGGATGGCTGGACAGAATTTGAAAAGTCATATTGTTTACCCATGGCGAAATTCCTCGAATATTTACGTTCGAATTTTTCTGGTTTTCGAGCAGATATTATTCGAATTGATTCATCTGTTTTCACTTAAAGGCAAACCACAAGCAATGTTAACGCTATGCCGATTCCAAGAGGGATGAATATATCTTCCTCATCACAATGGTCGGAGTCTTTAATCAATCGAGCATGTGGATCAAAAAACTGTTTGTGTTCCCTAAAAAAATGCCGTGTCACTTCCAAATTGAAGACTCTTTAGCTCGGTCCACTCAATCGTATATCTTACATGCGTGCATTATAATTATTACATAATTATAAACAAGCGGCTTCTAACCATATCATTTTCTGTTATATCACGGCTCGCCATGCTGATATGGATTTTACGACATAAGCAAGTGCCCTATGCTCGTAATAGGCTGCGCACTAAGGTGCAAACCATCTCATCCTGTTATCGCTACTTTACAAGCTCGATCTGGCCAAGGGTATTTAACCCGACGGGATGAGCCGCAAGATAGCAGATTAACTACGTCCTTAAATATTGGCGTGATCTCAGGTTTTAGGAGTGACTTCTATTTTGGCACGAATAGGCCTATCTATTAGCCAGTTTGCGTTTAGGGATTATGCATTATTATGATCCAGTCTTATCGTTTCAAATCAATTAATGATCCACCCTTATGGTTTCGGGTTTTATCATTCGGTTTACAACTTTTGCCTAATCTGTTGATTTCCGACACAGGCGGTTCCAGCCTTAACGTTGCAATAACATGTGAATGATATGCCATTTAGGCCGTTTGCATGTTAAGCACGAACAATATTTTCTTTATTAGCTTCTCTTAAAACCAATCCCCTTCACTTTGGCGTCAGTAATTGTCCCATATACTTCACTTATACTTATTGGATAAACATAAGTCTCTTATTATGTGATTGATTACCGTTAATTTTAAAATACTTCACGAGCATGTCCTTACTAGAATATATCCCTTCACTATCTCGATCAGACATATCACTTGCTACGATATAATTGTCAATTTCACTAATTATTTTGCCATACTGATTCTTCGATGATGATCACACAACGCCACAATTATCAATATTCGCCATGTTGCTAATACTTTGATTAGCGGTGCGAGTAAAATGTCCGCTGCAGCAAGGGGTTAGTTTTAAATGGCAAAAAGAAGAGTGCTAAAATAGCGTTTCGATTTACAACCCATTTTATAAGCAATGGAATTGAGATACTTAATAAAAATGCTAAGATAGCCAGTGATGTCAAAAATATTATATTATCTGCTGTACTTTTAGAAGTATAACCATATGCATAACTATACGCATTGTATTCAATCCATTTGTGAAATATGAGAATATATAGACTAGAGCTCCCTAGTGCCAACGGTATACGCATTAAGGCTTTATTTTTTGCAATAAACCATGAAACACTCAGTATAAAGTAAATGCCGCATGCGGCCCCTAACGTCGCTAAAGTAGGTACTTTATATAGTCGCTTATTTAAGTCGGTGTGCGCTTCTGAAAACGATATAATACATATAAAAATAATTATAGATAAAATAAATAGATAAGTATTTGGAGAAAAGTTAATAATCTTATCTTTAAGTAAGAAACCCGATATAAAGTATACCGATGTTATCAATATGATATCGATTGAAAATGGTAGTTCTGGCAATTTGATGAGCGAGTTAAAGATCGTTAAATCACTATCGCTAACCATACCAATTAATAATGAACCAGAAAATAAAAATATCAGTAATAAAATAGACTTGTTATAGTAAGATAAGGCGTTAAACCGAGTAAAGCGAAAAATAAAATAACTAAAGCAATATACTGAAAATAAGTGAGTTAGAAACCATAATGGCACCCATCTTATGGTGTTGCCATTTCCATAAAAAATACCTTTTAGCTGGGATATAAGATTATCATCTTGAGAAATAACACTGAAGAAAAAAAGCATAAAAAGCACAGAAAAGTATGGTTTGAGCAGCGCTTCTGCTTTTTTAAAAATAAACGCTTTAGGAGAAATTGAATAAGAAAAAAACACCCCAGATAAAAAGAAAAACAGTGGCAACCGAAACAAAGCCATTGGTTCAATTATTTCTGGAAAAAAAGACTTCAAATTACTGTGAAAAATAGCCACTAAAGTAATTGATATACCTTTTGCTACATCAATATAAATAGTGCGATTTATCATATCTACCTCAGAAAGCAATCGAACACCATGTAAGCGGAAGATAATCGGTGACTATAATCTTTGATCTATAAAGCTATAGCCAACTGTTATTCTTCGTTTGATTGCAACCACATCTACTTTTCGCTCAACATGGTTTTGAACCATTTATGCTTAAGCCTATTAAGGGAATTACACTAAATCCATTTAGGCTAAATTATTCAGTCAAAATTCTAAACTACAACATTAAAGTTAGCACAAAAAACAATTCAAGCAAATGCCAGAAATTTTAACTAAAAAGCACATTTTTAAAAAAATACCGATAACAAGTAGCAACAACTACCGTTTTAGTCTTTATGCATTGCGCAGTTTTCAAACCTACACTCTACTTTGACATTAGAGTAAACACTTGTTTTTAATTGTTATTTATGTTTTATAAAAGTATAAGCGCGTACTATTTATCTAATATTACTGCGAACATCATCAAAAATTAATAATAGTATATCCGTACCATTTTATTGTGAGCTCTTATGATGACCAAAAGTCCGTTTCTAAATCAAATGAGACAAGAAATGCATATGCGGGAATATCGCATTAGAACTGAAAAAGCCTACTTTTATTGTAAAATCTGCAGCAAATGCACCACCGACAGCTGTGCTGCTGATATAACAAATTAAATACCGGCAAGGTAGGGAAATGCTATCGACAACACCGATAAAATAAACATCTACAAAGGATGTAAAGCCTTTATTATATGGCTACAATTAATCTTTTTTGTTTTATCATCGGCTCAGCGTCAAGCTCAATCGAGACAATATTAGCGTCAATAATCTGCTTTTCAGAACAACAATTTCTGCCTTTATGCTTTGACTCGTAAAGCGCCCTATCGGCAGTTTCCATCAGTACCCTCGGATTGCATCCTCGATGCGGAATGATCGAGCTTACCCCAAAGCTTGCAGTAACCCAGGGATTACCAGATGCTTTACTGTGAGGGATTTTAAGCGCTTCAATGGTTTTTCGAATACGCTCTGCAACTAGCATCGCACCATTTGAGTCTGTTTCCGGCAGAATAACGGCAAACTCTTCTCCTCCGATACGCGCTATTTTGTCCAGATGCCTAAGATCCATCCCTTTTAGCGTACTCGCCACGCTAAGTAGGCAATTATCGCCTTGCTGGTGACCAAAAGTATCGTTAAACATTTTAAAACAATCGATATCCATCATGATCACCGCCATTGCGGTTGCAGATCGGGATGCTCTTTGCCACTCATCAGAGAAAATCTCATCAAATTTCCTTCTGTTAACCAGTCCTGTAAGACCATCTAGTGTTGATAGCATTAGCAGTTGTTGGTTAGTTTCTTCAAGCTGTTGCTGTAATTCTTCCAGCTCGGCTAGCTTATGATCGAATTCTATGTTTTTTTGGTGCAGTGCATGTTTTTGTTCATATAACTGAAGAAAAACGCTGATTTTACTGCTGAAGATGTCGGCATTAAGGGGTTTAACTAGGTAATCAACGGCTCCGGATTGGTAGCCTTTAAATATGTTTGCGTCAGCACTTGATTCTGCAGTAATAAAGATAATCGGGATATTCCGGGTTTTCTTATTCCCTCGCATCAATTCAGCAACTTCATAACCATCCATCGTCGGCATCCTTACATCTAGCAGTACCAGAGCAAAGTCATTGTCGAGTGTATGGGCTAGCGCTTGTTCTCCAGAAGTTGCTCTGATAAGTGTTACGTTAAACTCAGAGAGAAGATGATCTAATGTAATCAGATTTTCTATCCGGTCATCTACAATCAAAATTTTAGGGGGTGCTAGCATAGTTAACATTCACATATAGTATTTAAAAAGTGACCTATATCTTTCAGAGAAAGAATATGGTCTGCATTGGCAGCCTCTATTGCTGCTTGTGGCATAGTCTTTACTTCGGCGCTGTCTAAAGACTGAACAACCGTTAACCCACCCCGTTGTTTTATTTTTTTTAGCCCTGCCGCGCCATCTGAATTTGCGCCGCTAAGGATAATGCCAATTAACTCGTTGCCAAAGTAATCAGCTGCACTCTCAAACAGCACATCAATGGAAGGGCGAGAGTAGTTAACCGGGGGATCGATTGAAAGTGCGGTACAACCATCAAACCCAACAAGAAGATGATAATTAGACGGCGCAATATATAAGCTCCCGCGTTTAATCGGATCTTTATCTTCCGCTTCTTTGACAGCCAAAGCCGTTTTAGCTGCAAAGTGAGTGGCTAAGTGACTCTCAACATGCGGGCTGATATGTTGCGCTAATAATATCGGTATGCAGAAAGTTGATTTTAGTTCAGCAAGTATTGCGCCTACAGCCGCTAATCCGCCGGCTGACGCACCAATAACCACGGCTCTATAATGTATATTATTACAGCTCATGGCTTATCTCCCGCGTTTTTTTCGATAGATTTTTTCTGGTTCTGAAACCAATTCGAACTTATCAGCTATGTCTGCAAATCTAAGGCTCTCTTTTGAGCCTAAGCATAAAAATCCGCCAGGTATTAGGCTATCATAAAATAGATTAAAGACTCGGTTTTGTAACTCTCGGGTAAAATAGATAAGAACATTGCGGCAAAAAATAACGTGCATCTCACCAAAAGCACCATCGGTTGCCAGATTATGAGGAGTAAAAAGTACTTTATCTTTCAGTACATTTTTCATGATCACATGATCATAATCTGCCGTGTAATAATCCGAAAATGAGGCGCTACCATTAGCAGCCTGATAGTTAGCGCTATACTGGCGAATTAAATCCATTGGGTAGATCCCTTTTTTCGCCTTTTCTAAAATGGACTCATTAAAATCGGTCGCATACACCTGCGCCCGCTCTTTCAAAGACTCCTCGTGTAAAATAATTCCCATCGAATAGACTTCCTGTCCCGCAGAGCAACCAGCATGCCAAATTTTTAAAAAGGGGTAAGTGTGTAGATGTGGGATCACCAGTTCCCTTACTTTTTTATAGAACCAGGGATCACGAAACATTTCAGTGACATTGATGGACAGATCCAATAAGAGTTGTTCAAAAAAATTAGCATCATGAATCACTTTATGCTGCATTTCTGCGTAATTTTTTATTCCTTCTATGCCGCAACGATACTCCAACCTTCTCTTGGTGTGAGCAAGAGAATACTCTCTAAAGTCATAACCATATTTTATATAAATGGCTTCGAGCAGAAGCTGAATTTCCAGCTGTTCATTTGTTATATCATTCATATTAGTATAACCAGACTCGTATCATTGACAGGAGCTTTTCGCTATCGATGGGTTTGGTAAGATAATCACTAGCCCCGGCTTCAATACATTTACTTCTGTCACCTTTCATCGCTTTTGCAGTGAGTGCAATAATGGGTAGGTTGTTATGCTTTCTCTGCATGCGGATCTGTTGCATCGCTTCATAACCATCCATTTTAGGCATCATTATATCCATGAGTACGATATCGACATCTGGATTTTCTGTTAATTTAACAAGACATTCCATACCGTCTCGTGCGATGGTGATATCCATGCCTTTATCTTCTAGAATGCTGGAAAGAGCAAAAACATTTCTCATATCATCATCAACCAATAGCACTTTTTTACCACTTAGCACTGACTCTTTATTGTGCACGGCTTTTAAAATACGCCGCTGTTCAGCCGGCAAATTAGCCTCAATCCGATGTAGAAACAGGGCTGACTCATCTAATAACCGCTCTGGAGATTTAACACCTTTAATGATAATGCTTTCGGCATAACGATTAAGCTCTTTTTCTTCGGCTGCAGTCAGATCTCTACCGGTGTAGACGATAATGGGGACTCGCGCAGCCGTTTCGCTGCGTCTTATCGCTTCGAGTAACTCAAAGCCGCTAATATCTTCTAACCCAAGATCTAGGATCATACAGTCGTAACGATTTCTTTCGAGTTCATCTAACGCCTGCTTCCCTGTTGAAACAGCAACAATATCTAGATCGTCTTCACCAATCAGCTGCTTAATGCTTGCTCGCTGAATGTCATCGTCTTCAACAATAAGTAGTCGTTTGACTGATTTAGAGATAATACCTTCAATGTTAGCGAAGGCTTTATCTAATTTTTTGATATCGACTGGCTTGGTTAAATAGCCAATCGCGCCCATCCGCATCGCCTCAAGATTGTTATCACTGGCTGACATAAAATGCACCGGAATGTGGCGTAAACTTGGATTTTCTTTAAGGCGTTCCATCACTGTCCACCCGTCGATACCCGGCAGACCAATATCCAAAATAATGGCACTCGGTTTATAATAATCGGCAAAGTGCAGGCCGGTTTCACCGGTTTCCGCGACGATGCATTTAAAGCCTCTTTCACGGCCAAAGTCGCGCATAACGCCGGCAAAAGCTCGGTCATCTTCGATAATCAGCAGCGTTCTATCTTCAGGAGCAGGATCAGAAATGATAGATTGTCTGTCATCCTCCACATAGCTTGCAATTTTGGGTATATCTGCGGCAACAGAAATAACTGCGGCCTCTGAATTAGAGGTTCGAGATTCATGAATCTTGGGTGCTAGAAGTTTAGGCACATTTTCTGCAGAAGCGCCTTTCGCTTGGTACTCAAGGGGTAAAAACACGGTAAAAGTACAACCTTTACCTTCTTCACTTTGCAGCTCAATTGAACCACCGAGTAAATGGGTAAGCTCTTTAGAGATAGACAAGCCAAGTCCGGTCCCACCATAATTGCGGCTAGTACTTCCATCGGCCTGCTGAAAGGCCTGAAAGATAGCAAGATGCTGCTCTTTTTTTATGCCAATACCGTCATCTTTTACTGAGAAAGCCACTAAATTATGCAAAGGCATGTGCAACTTTTTAGCGATTTCTGCTGAAGGCCGAGCTATATCAAGCGTTACAGCACCTTCATGGGTAAACTTAAATGCATTGGTCAATAGATTACGTAAAACTTGTTGCAGGCGCTGAGAATCAGTCCGTATAGTATCAGGAAGGTTGTCGGCTAAATTTATCTGAAAGTCTACGCCCTTATCTGCCGCCATATCCTGATATAAACGGCTAATATCAGATTCAATAGCAGTAAAACTGACATCTTCAATATGCAGATCAACTTTGCCAGCTTCTACTTTAGAAAGATCTAAAATCTCATTGATTAATGAAAGCAAATCTGCACCAGATGAGTTGATTGCATTGGCAGATTCAATTTGCTTATTAGTCAGATTATTATCTTTGTTATTGGCAAATAACTGCGAGAGTATCAGAATACTATTCAATGGTGTTCTTAACTCATGGGACATGTTCGCTAAAAATTCGGATTTATATTTACTTGAAATTTCGAGCTCTTTTGCTTTTTCTTCAACTATTTGTTGCGCGGAATAAAGCTGATCATTTTTCCCCTGCATCTCAATTTGTTGGCTTTCAAGTGCTTTGGTGCGTTCCTCCAATTCTTCATTGGTGACGCGCAGTTCTTCTTGCTGCGCTTGCAGCTCAGTTTCAGATTCTTTGAGTACTTTGGTTTGCTCTTCGAGCTCTTCGTTAGTAACGCGCAACTCTTCCTGTTGGGTCTGCAGAGCTTGCTCAGAAAGTATTAACGCTTCTGTTTGTTGTTTCAGTTTATGGTTAGATTTACTTAAACTTTCCTGATGATGTTGCGCCTGCTCAAGCAGTGAGCTGATCTCAAGACGGGCATTGGCAGCATTAAACAAAATGGCAGCACTGCCAATCACTTCTCTGACGAATGTCTTCTGCAGTGCGCTAAAGGGTGTAATAGAGCCAAGTAATACAACACCCAGTAAATGTTCATCTACCGCCAGAGGTATTGCCATAAAATGACTGGGCGTCACCTCACCCACCCCATAATTTAATACTGGCGCATTTTGAACTACACCGGAAAATATAAGGATCTCTTTCTCAAGTGCAGCTTGCCCTACCATGCCCTCACCCAGCCGGATCTGGTTAAAATTACCTTGCCTGTCCGTAAACGAATAACTGGTTTTAAGTACTAAAATATCTTGGTCTAACAGATATAAAGCGCCAAGTTGCGCGTTCATATGTTTGCTGAAAAAAGAGATAAACAAATTTGAAAGATCGCTGAGTTGCAGATCACCGCGCAGTTGATTATCGAGGCTCTCTTTACCTGAATTAATCCAATCCAGCTCACGCAGCTTTTCGGCCATATTATTGAGTGCCAAGCCTAAATCACCGATCTCATCCCCCCGGTCTAACACTAAAGATGTGTTCAATGTTCCTTTTGCAATATCCTGCGCAAATTTCATGCTGTGGATAAGCGGATCAGTGACAGAACGGGAAAAATTAACAGCGATAAAGCTGATAATAAAAAAGACAATCGCTGCTGCAGCGAATATTGCCTGATAAAGAAAAAAGATCGGCTCGGTGACTTCATCTTCATTGATTTTAGAGATCAGATGCCAATTGTATCCGGGGACGTTGAGCTGGGTATAAATCACAAGCACCGAGCGACCAGCACTGTCTATATAGGTATTTTGCCCGCCTATTTCTCTGGCGTTTTTTGCATCCGTCCAGTAGCCTAAATCTTTGTCGAAACTAAAGCCTACGACATACCTGCCATTCCCCATAGTGGCAAGATCACTGCGGAACTCAATTTTAGTAGAGTGCGGATTCTCGCCAATAAGATACGATTCGCCAGTTTTCCCCAGACCGACACGTGAATCAACAATATTAGAAATCAGACTGGGTAATATTTTTACCGCGACAACGGCGATGATATTGCCCCGGCTATCGCGTACAGGACTAGAAAAATAGGCCGTTTTTTGTTGGCCAAGCGTATTACTTGAATCGAAATCAGAAAATGCAGTTTCACCGCTAGTAATCGCCTTGTTCCAAGCTTGCGTTAGCGCAGGGTCATTGCCCTTATTAGTGGCAAGTAATGAACCTAATCGCGGTTTCTCTTTTATAGAGAATAGAATGGTTGCCTCTTTAGGATCTAAAATTAAAAAGTCATCATAATCATAATTGCTGATAAAAGTTTCAAAAAAAGAGCTGTCATCATCTTTAGTGGTTACTTGACGTTCATCCATGTTCTGAATGAACTCTTTCAGCCTTATTGTCCTGGCAAGCGTATCTAAACTAATTAAACGCTCTTTAAAGAAGGTGTCGATAGAGGTGGAACGCAGCGATTGTATTGCATTTAATTCTTGAAAAGATTTTTCAATTAAGGCGTCTGACGCTAACCGCGCACTGAAAATGGCTGTGGCAATCATTGGGACCACAGCAAAGATCACCAGCATGCTCATTATCTTAGGGCGAATGCGAATATCTACTAAGCGAATCATTAACTTTCCAAAATATAATCGTATTTCTTAATATGGCGACATATTCAATCATTTTGCCTTTTGAATCAAAAAACAAATTATACAGTGTGACCTTGATTATAAAATTCGATATTCAAACCATTTAATCGGAATTAGATGTTATTGGAGTCCAAAAAACTATCGCAATTAATTGGAAATCAGCACTGTTGCGGCGACTCATCCTGTTATCGCTACTTTACAAGCTCGATCTGGCCAAGGGTATTTAACACGACGCGGTGAGCCGCAAGATAGCAGATTAACTACGTCCTTAAATACTGGCGTGATCTCAGGTTTTAGGGGTGACTTCTATTTTGGCACTAATAGGCCTATTTATTTACCAGTTTGCGTTTAGGGATTATGTCTTATTATGATCCAGTCTTATCGTTTCAAATCAATTAATGATCCACCCTTATGGTTTCGGGTTTTATCATTCGGTTTTACAACTTTTTCCTAATTTGTTGATTTCTGACACTGGCGGAACCAGCGTTAATGTTGCAATAACAGGTGAATGATATGCCATTTAGGCCGTTTGGATGTTAAGCACGCACAATATTTTTATTTATTAAATTCTCTTAAAATCAACTCCCCTTCTGCGGCCTGAAAAATTGATACCTAGTATCAATTTTTTGTTTTCACTGTATGGCTAGGTTTGAGGGCGCGTGTGGTCTCATATCTATCATTACTGTGAAGTCAGCGTATGTATTTTCATTCATGAGCATTTGTCGAATTGGCCTAGCCCAAAAAGCCAAAACAGTGTCAATTGCGCTATCAATTTAATTGATACATTACCTAAAAAAGTCTCAATATTTGTTTGCATTTTATTCTGTATTCTGAACTGGCACTAACAACTCAACAAACACATTCAAGGAGTTATCAATGTATATAGCATATGTGAACCCCCCTCCCTTTGGCGTCAGTAATACGTTGTGGAAGGCGTTATGAGAGGGGCTGACGCCCAAGGGGCGAACCCACAACTATTAACTGCAAGGCAGATAAGTCATCTCGCCGTGGTTGATAAATCAGCTGTTATGAGTCCTTTTGAAAAAGCGGCTGAATATGGACAAGCTAAAGTCACTAAGCACTTTGGACAGTCATTTGCTCTCTCTGTATTTGCAGGTGCATTCATTGCGCTGGCATTTGTCTTTTATCTTACGGTTACGACGGGTTCAGCACAGAGCTCTTGGGGCTTAGTCAGATTTAGTGGTGGTATCGCTTTTAGCCTAGGACTCATTTTCGTTGTTGTCCTTGGTGGCGAACTATTTACCAGTACCGTATTAAGCGCCATTGCCTGGGCACAAAAACGGGTTACGACCAAGCAGTTGCTTGGTTGCTGGATGCGCGTGTATTTTGGCAATCTCTGTGGCGCAATGCTGATACTGGGATTGGTAATGATGTCGAAAATGTATGCCATGGATGGTAATGAATGGGGGCTCAATGCACTACATGTTGCACAACACAAGATCCACCATGATTGGAGTCAGGCTTTTGCCCTTGGAACCTTATGTAACTTGCTCGTGTGCCTAGGTGTCTGGATGACCTTTAGTTGCAAAGACGCTTTAGCTAAATCGTTACTGCTTATATTGCCGGTGGCGATGTTCGTGTCCAGCGGCTTTGAGCATAGTATTGCCAACTTATTTATGGTGCCGCTCGGAATTGCCATTCAAAACTTTGCGGGGAATGAATACTTCATTGCTTTGGGAGTCATGCCACAAGTTTTTGCGGACCTTACTATTAGTAATTTTGTACTTCATAACCTTATTCCGGTGACGCTGGGCAACATTCTAGGGGGCGCGGTATTTGTAGGCCTAGGTTATTTTTGGATAGATAACACCAATGCAAAAGTAACTGACGAGGTGCCATCGCTACACATTAATCCTATTACACAAGGTCACGCACAAAACGAGTCAATATCAGAACAGTTTCAACACTCAAGTAATGCTTCACAAACTCAATATCAACCAAGTCAAGAGGACTTAGCCATGAAAAATAAAATCCAAAAACTTATCGTTAGTGAATTAATGGACAACTCACCGACCACCCTTTCAGTTGATACTACTATTTATCAGGCGCTTACGCTGTTAGCGAAAGACAACCTTCGCAGTGCGCCAGTGGTCGACAATGATAATCTGCTATTAGGATTTGTGTCGGAACAAGATCTAATTCGCTCACTTTGGTCTGAGGAGTTTGCTTCCGATTTGCCGATTTCAGTGAAAGATATCATGCAAACCAAGATGCTCACCGTGGCACCTACAGATAAAATTGCTCAACTGCTTGAGTTTATGGTGGTTGATAAGAAAAAACTATTTCCTGTGACGGATTCGGGCATGTATATCAGCGGTGGCTACCAGAGCTATGAAGAGCGCTTGCGTGATGCATCTGCGACGGTACCAAGTAATTACCCAGTGGTTGAGCATGGTCGTTTATGTGGGGTTATCCGTCGCGAAGCGCTGATGCAGATGTTCTCGAAGCTTTATAGCCCAAAGCACGATGGTATTTCACATCCTGTTGAGCAACAATCAGTAGCATAGTATGGTAACAAGATCGAGCTAACACTTTGCCTAGGCAGCTTTAGTTTTGGATAATAAAGGCTTCTAAAACAGTTATTTACTTATCTTGCCCCGAGTTGAGGTTAGGTATACCAATAAAAGGCTAGCGTTATCGCTAGCCTTTTTATATGCAAAATAGATTAGCGGGTCTTGATGTCAACGAGCAGTAAAGTCTGAGACTGGATTGGCAACGTTGGTGATGCATTTAGTGTAATATTCTACATCGCGGTATATAACTGGAATTGAATTGAATGTTCACCTTCAATGATTTGCCGGGTACTCAATACGACACAGTATTTAGGCTGATCGAAAAGTCACTCAACGGCCTTCTTTTAACAACTTCACATTCCTCAAACCAATTTTGGAAACTAACCTTGTTTATAGTGGCTGCACTAAGGCCATCAACAATCCATTCTCAGTCCATAGTGTTACGTGAAAACCTTTAACGTTATATGTTGTTGGTTTTTCGCCACTTTCTTTAGCCGGAATATCACCAAATTTTTCGGCGTCAAAGCCGACTTGGTAGAGTGTTAACATGTTACCTTGTTTATCTTGATAGCGAAGTTGCGCTGCAATCTCGCTTTTTATAGAGCAATATCGTCCTCCCAACATTGTCATGCCGCTCAGCTCGGTCGCTGCTGATTGAACCGGATTAAAGTCGAGTTCAGTAAAATAAGAACTCACTATTGCAAAACTATCGCTTTTTACTTCTAGCGGTCGTAAACGAACATGATTTGCCACAACTTCTTGCGCTAATTGCACACCATAAGTCGAATTTTCAATCTGCATATAAAAAGTGACCGCTATTCCCAATAAAAACGTCGCGGCTATTGCTAGCCAACGGCTCTGCTTCTTACTATGTTTAATCGTAAATAATTGACTATCTATATTTCTCTCACTGTTATTTTCTGATGTGGATAATATCGCGTTCAATGAGCCAAGCTGCGCCGCACTTAAATTTTGCTGGTTGTAGTGATCTTTTGTTGCTTGCTTCAAGGATTTTTTCATTTGCTTTCTCCTTGTTGTGGGGGCAGGCTTTTATCTGCAATGACGACCGCTTTTTTCTTTATTCTGTGTAACCTAGAAAGTATCGTACTTCGTGGCTCATTTGTTTGTTCAGCTATTTCAGTGGCGGTATATCCCATTACCGCCGAAAGGAAAAGTGTTTCACGCTCAGCCACATTAAAACTCTTAAGTAAATGCTCTATATCGTCACTATCTATCAGGATTTGCTCGAACGAAGTCGTAGATTCTAAGGTGGTGATATTTTCATTGAACTCAGCAAAAACGATCTTATTCTTACGACGGCAATCATCAATAAATTGGTTACGAATAATGCGCCTCAAGTAACCCATTCCTAAAGTTTGCTCACTGGTTTTTTTTACCCATTTTTCTAATGCACTTTGCAACAGATCATGAGCATCTGCATTGTGATTTGTTAGGGCCAAACAATAGCGGTAAAGCAGTTGTAATTCATCATGACTCAGTTGCATCGTCATAGGTAAAATCCACCAATCCAGCCTTGCTCAATATAACGCGGCAAGGCAGTTTCATCACGCTGTGAAATATCATCTAGAGCAATACCTTGGGCGATATCTTTAAGTAATAAAAAATCATCTTTGGTAATAGCGGAAACCATGGGCTTGTATTGTGGCCGTTGCACAACGAGAGGATCGCCTCGTCCCTTAGAAATAGAAGCCAGTGGCAAGTCTTGGTCATAAAATCGCCACAAATCAACTAGTGGCCACACGGAGATAAGTGGGTTGATGTCATCAACCAAGTTAAATTTACACAATAATTGTTGTTGTTGCGATAGTTGTCCAAAGGCATCAAACTGAAAAATCTCTCGCGGCTTTGCATAGTAGCTCTGGATGCATATCCAATCTAATCGTGCGACATCGGCAAGATACGGCACTGAAGCTAGTGTTTTATGATGAGTAAGGCAATATTCTATAAAATCAGGGAAGGTATTCCCATATTGGTCAATGTTATCTTGCGTAAAAGATGTTTGTTTAACAAAATCGGTCGCCAATTGGGTAAAACAACTATTTCCGACTAGCTTAGCAACCTGAGGGTAGCTAATAAACAACATATTCACGAGTCCCGAGGTGTAATTACCACGATAGGTTTCCATGCGTTTTTGAGCATAAGTCGATGTCAATATTTGAGGCGAAGCTTGCAGGGCATTGTCCGTTTTCGGTTGCACATACCTAGTTAGCTGCTCTTGCCATACTTGTAATGTCATGCATGCACCTTTGGGGTTGTTTCGAGCAATAACTGAGCTTTGTTTCTTTCGGACATAAGTACCGACCAAACCGGGATATTGTTATCCCACTCAATGAGTGTTGGTGTCGGGCCCGTTAATGCCAGAGCTTTCTTGTATAATGCCCATACTTCGTTGGATACTGGGCTACTGTGCCCATCGAGTAAAAATCCGTCTTTACGTTCAAAACCGGCTAAATGTATTTCCTTTATTCGGTTTATAGGTAATTGTTGTAAGTAACTGATCGGATCAAATTGATGATTAACACTGTTTACGTATAGATTGTTTACATCAAGTAATAAGTCACAATTAGCTTGCTGAACAACCTGGCAAATAAACTCGCCTTCAGTCATGATGCTCTGTTGACATTCGATATACCCAGATACATTTTCAAGTAGGATGGTTTGTTCTAAAAAATCCTCAACGACTTGAATACGGTTACACAAATGCTCGCAAGCTTCTTGGGTATAAGGCATTGGTAATAAATCCGGAGTGCGTAATGTGGCAACACCGGAAAAGCTGCAATGTTCAGAATAGTGGCACGCACCGGTTTTTGATATGAGTGCTTTAATTTTACCAAGATAGTCAAAATCCAAGGGGTCGAGACTACCAAGCGATAAATTCACGCCATGTAATGCAATTGGATATCGCTCTGAGATTTGCGCCAAAACGTAACTATCTAAACCACCACTAGCTAGCCAATTGTCAGCCAATAATTCGAACCAAGGCATAACTGGACGCTCACTTATTACAACATCTAAATGAGGTGTTCTTAGTCCAACGCCAGCAGCCTTTGGTAATTGCATCATGTTATGATTTTTCTGTTTTAGCCGGTTTTATTTTAGCCACTATTCCGCCAGTGATCTTTTCACACGTTCCTTCGGGTACATAAACCCATTCCTGAACCGAATTAGTAACCGTTGATTGGCCTGAACAACCATGTTTGCCGTCTAATGAACCGCAGTCATTTTTACCTTCTTTTGCAATACCTGCGCATTTTTCCCATTGTTTAGGTTGATCCGGAACGGCATTCGCCGTCACTGACATGCCTAAAGCTAAGATACCTGCTATTGAGCTCGCTACTCTTGCTTGTTTATTCATTTGAGTTTTCCCTTTCACGGTGAGCAATACAAAAATATATTGCTTTCAATTAGTCAGACGTTTGATAACCGTTTTTGATTGCATTTGTGAATTTTTAATTTACAACGAGTTATCGCTACTCTTTATAAATAGCTTCCTATGCGTATCTTGTAAACTCAGGAAATTATCCTAGCACTATCGCCTGTTCTGGATTAAACAGCCGTGCCATGACCAATATATTTGATTTTTAGTGCGACTCAATAACAGCCTAGTAGCAACCATTAATTAATGGACTTAATTGTGCGAGCTCGCTGACTTTTTTGCGAATTTTGGCCTAACAACGCGGCTAAAAAATT
This sequence comes from Shewanella sp. CAL98-MNA-CIBAN-0140, assembly GCF_040309905.1. Lineage (NCBI taxonomy): Bacteria > Pseudomonadati > Pseudomonadota > Gammaproteobacteria > Alteromonadales > Shewanellaceae > Shewanella > Shewanella sp. CAL98-MNA-CIBAN-0140. The sequence goes on along the minus strand of NZ_JBEOPI010000026.1, from coordinate 61,474 downwards.
AATAATAATGGTAAAAGTGGCAACTAATTTGGCTAGCGTATTTCCGCTACCAGTCCTTAAGAACATATAGGTCAATAACATTAAAACATATAACCAATCCTTCCATAATTCAGCATAGTTATATTAATTTAGTCTAACCCACTCCGGTTGGTGATTTTTCAACCTGCTATCTTTAATCGACAGGATACGTTTCAAAAGTTGTAATCTGCTGCGTATTGATACTCGCTTTGCTGTTATTAACTTCTTAAGGAACCAACAAATGAATATACAGAAAAGATGGTTTCCATCTCTATTCATCGCCCTCATCGTAGGGGTCATGCTGCTGCCTCCTTTGGCGTGGGCCAAAGAAAGCTTGTCAGATTCTTGGATAATGACGCCCAAAGACGGAAAGTCTATGGAATTTGAACAGGCCTTCAAAAAACATGTGGCACGTCGAGCTGAACTCAATGATCCTCGCAGCTGGCGCGTTTATGTGCCTGTGTTAGGAGATGAGTTAGACCGTTACGTTATTCGTTCTTGCTGCTTTGGCTGGCAAGGTTTTGACGAATATCGCCAGTGGAGTGAAGATAAAGATCCCATGACCGATTGGCAAAAAAATGTCGATAAATTAGTCGATAAATATGAACACTATTTTTCGATGATGGACATGGACAATAGTAAATGGGCAGATGAGTTAACCTATAAATATGTGGGGGTAACGCACTATACGGTGAAGCAAGGTCACTGGCGCGCAATGGAAGAAGACAAAAAAATATTGAGTGAGGCGGCAAAAGTGCAAAAATGGCCTTATTCATGGTCGTGGGAGTCTAGTGTTGGTGGCGCCAGCGTGCTTATGTTAGCCGTGCCTTATAAAAGTTATGCCGAGATGGAGCCCCCTGAGACTGGTTTTGCCAAAATGTTGGCAATGCATTTGGGTAGCGAAGATAAAGCCAAACAAACTTTAGAACGTTGGGCATCCCATTTTGAGTCGACTCACTACGCCTTGTACGAATGGCGTGAAGATCTTTCCATGTAGGAGAATCGCAGACCCCACTCAGGTGGGGTCTTCAACAATGAAATATGCGTTATACCCTTCATCATTATACTGCCTGTTGTATACAGATTGAGTTGATCGCATCAGTTCATTATTCTAATCCAAAAGTCTTGACTTCAAACACTTGCCATCCTTCATCACCGTTTTAGCTGACATCCAATTTAATGCCAAGTTTGAAGATATGAAATGGTTAATCGGGCTAAAGGCAAATGTTAATTCATTATCTTGCAAAATCCGTTTACTTTGCAATTCAAAATAGATTAGGCAATATCAAAGACATTGATAACGAGTCTGTAACAATAGAGCCCTGATTTATTGATTAAATGACCAAGCCAACGCTACAGACTGTCTCCAAAAACAACGTCTTCTTTTGAGTCTAACCACATTGGATATTGCGCCATCACCTTGCTGAACATTCGACTCTGTAAATAGTGATTAAGCCACTGGCGCAATTTTGGATAGGGAGATTGTAAATACCATTGCCGCTCTACTCGGGCAAACTGACGAATAAAAGGCATTAATGCCAAATCAGTTAAACTGGGGGTGTCAGACATTAAATATGAGTGCAGGCAAAGGCGTGACTCTAGATCAGCAAGGTATCGTTCACACTGCTGCCTATCTTTAATGAGTGACGGCTCATGGTAACGTTTAGCGCAGCGATACTGTTCTAAATGTCCCTTAAACTCATTATCAAATCGCGCAATAACAGCCAACATATCAGTAATAGCGTTCGGCGCTGCTTTATTAAGATAATCATCAGGGTCTGTTTGCGAAAATGCCCACTGCATGATAGATAGACTTTCATCAATGACGAGGTTATCTGCGGTGACTAAAACAGGGACTGTACCTTTAGGCGAAAGGTTAAGCATCTCAGTCGGTTTATTACTTAACACTAAGTCGCGCAGCTGAACTTGTTGGCCAGATGCATAAATGGCCAATCTAGCCCGCATCGCGTAGGGGCAATTTCTTAAAGAATAGAGTACAGGTAATGCCATTATTTCGTTCATCGTCGCTCAATTCGCCGATAGGAATTATTTACTTTAACGATATTCATTAGCAAAATATACGCATAATAGCCTCTCCCCCTATTAAATTTCTAACGTCACGATATAACCCTGGAACTAAATATTTACTGATCAGCACTCGACTGATCAGCAGAGCAATATCATTTCATATTAATGATGTTGGTTCGTCTGCTGAGCTTATAAAATGGACTAGACATGATTGTTCAATAAAATATGTTTTATCGTCACGAGCCCCTATCAATCTATCCAACCTTACCTCTTTTGTTTTCGTACATTGCTGCATCCGCATCTTGGATCATCTCTTCTATTGACTTATCCGTATCATGTTCAAAATGCATTGCACCTGCACTGTACTCAATTTGGTATGGCTTATTTAAGGTTTCATTTACCCTTTTCACCGCGGCAGAAAATCGCGCTAACGCTAAATCAGCCTTTACCCCGTCAGAGTCACTGAGCATCGCAACAAACTCGTCTCCACCCAGCCTACCGATCACGTCACATTCACGGAATGAATCAAGCATTATGTTTGCAAACGTGGTTAAGACAAAATCGCCTTCATGGTGGCCATACTCATCATTAATTGCCTTAAATTTGTTTAGGTCAAATAATATAAATGACATTGGCACTTTATTACGTCGACACATTTTTAAACTATGATTAACCAGAGTCAAAAAACCGCGCCTATTAGAAATCAAGGTTAATTCATCCAACGTAGCAAGTTGAATAGATTCAATTTCTTGCTCAATCATAGTCCCTAAGTCTTTAAGCAACTGCTGGTCTTCTTCATTAAGGATTTTAGGTTTAGAATCAATAAGACATAAAGTACCTATATTTATTCCTTGCCTAAGATTTAAAGGATAACCGGCATAGAATCGAATGTTTGGAGCATCTGTAACAAGAGGATTGTCAAAAAAACGTTCATCTTTTGAAGCGTCTGGTATGATAAATAATCCATCTTGATTAATGGCATGTCCACAAAAGGATATATCGCGAGGCGTTTCGGAAGCATCAATTCCCTGCTTGGATTTAAACCATTGGCGATCTTCGTCAACAAAGCTAACAAGTGAAATGGATACGTTAAACATACGTTTAGCCATACGAGTAACACGATCAAAACGCTCTTCGTGCGAAGAATCAAGAATTTTTAATGCTCTCAACGCATGTAATCGCTCTGCTTCATTCTTTGGAACTTCTGGTTTAATCATAGTGATCCGCTTAATTTTGTATACTCAATTTGAGTATATCAGTAAATTCGTACGCGAATAATTATCCCAACGCATTTACATTAGGTCACTATAAATCAATAGTAAAAATTGGAAGTCCTTTTCCATAAAGTATCATGCCTTAGCATAATATGAGTCATTGTGGTTTGCTTGGGAGCACCGACAAAGTAGCTCAAGATAATCCTTTATCTACATAATGAAATCTGTACCTTTACGACCAGTGCACGTGGGTAATTTTCCAACTACCATCAACTTGTTTGACTAATACCAGGGTTTCCATGGTTATTGAGTCAACACTTTTGCCTTTATATTCTCCTTGTGCGTGACTGATTGCAGTTGAAATAGCGATGTCACCCGTTATGGTAACTCGATGTTCTTTGAGCGTAATCGATAAACTTTTTAAGTAAGCCATATCGGCATGCATGTGATGACTGGCGTAATCAGCAAGTGATCGTTCTACTTTGCCGCCCTCAAAAATTTGGACGTTTTCAGCTAATGATTGCCTAATAAGGGTTTCATTCCCTGTTTGTAAGGCATTATGAAACTGTTTAACGACCTTACCCGCAGCTGAATCAACACCGACAAACTCACTTTTCTCAATGGCGTGAGTTTCATCACCATGGGCAAACGTTAAGTTGCTGTTCCCTGTCGATATAAGTAATATCAAGCCCGTTAATAATATTGTTACAGGTCTATTTTTCATTATTATCTCTCTGTTAATTTATAGCGATTATCCAAGGCTAATAGGACCTAGCACGCTCGAAAGTATTGCTGTTGTGGCTAATATAATCAGGGCAACTAATGCTTCTAATCCAATCGATTTTTGTAGCTTTCGTTTGGCGAGTGGTGCTGTAAAAATAGTTAAATTCGGCACTAAAATAAATTTATGCCAAGCCGCAATAAGCAAAATTATAGCGACTAAACTTAGCTTGATGGTGACCGCTATACCATAATCTGAACTGAGTAATTCAGTGGGACTATCAAACAACATCCACACCATTCCCATGCCTGAAAGCAACACTAGAATGACAATCCCTATGCCTATACGACCAAATGTATCCATGACATTTTGTATGACGATGTTGTCATCGATATTGCATAGTTTCCATAACGGATAAAAAGCCCCTATCCAACTTGCTACAACTAATACATGTATCAGTATCAACCCTTGGGCAATCAATCCCAGTTCTGCACTGTGTCCAATAAAAGTGAACGTGATAGCAATTAACAGGGTGCTGATGATAGATATTGCAACCGACAAATGTCTAATATTATTGTTTTTACTCAACATCCTGCAGCTTGCTAATAGCATTGAACCAAAACCAATTAAACGCCAAAAGACTGTGTCACCTACTTGAGTTGGCCATAGGAAAGCATGCATCTGCGCATCAAACATTCCCATCAATCCTGTTTCAGCAAAAGAACCGACTTGAGCAAAATAATTTATACCAACGGCCAACAATCCAAAAGCGGCACCTAAACCGATATATTTAGCAACGCTAATTCTGAGATTAGGTTGAGCCTTAATGAGATGTTGCATCAATGTGCCGCCAATAACGGCGGCAACACTAAGATATATAACCCATTTTGACATCAATACCGATATTTCAAATACGGTTAATATCATGATTTACGTATCCAATTATTGATGTTCAGTATGCTCTTTTGTGTCGTGATCCATCGACATAGGTGTTGCACTGTGAGTGTTCATGCCAGCATTGTGCAGCATAAAGCTCATGTTGCCTTTCATCTTATGGCCGTCGTCACCCATGATCATCCAGTTAACCGTATAATTAGCTGCGTTTAATGCTGGTAGGGAGAATGAAAACGCCTCTTGGCTGGTCGCGCTTGATGGTAATGTTAGCGGTATGCTTTGCTGCTTTTCATCTTGCATTGTTAATTTGACCAAACGCACGGGAGCAGTAAAGGTCAGTTGAAGTGTTGTTGGGGCCTGACTCACCATGGATCCGTTAGCGGGCATAGAATCGCTCAACCCGACATGAGCCAATGCTGATCCGCTCAAAAATAGACCGGTTGCAACTAATGCGCTGTTAAATAACTTCATAATATTTCCTTTTGTGTTTTAACTATCGAAAAAACGTACTTAAATAATGGCTTAAAACCAAACTTTAAACCCAATAACCAACTGTGTTTCTTGTGTATCTTCCCCTTCATTTCGAGCCTAATCGGCGCTAATACCGAGTTTCTGACGCCGAACAATACCGATATAAGGAGCAAACTCTCGTATCTCAGTCGTAATCCTGCGCTCACATCTGATACGCAAGAACCGATCCCAAGCTCTGCGTCATCATTACCAAATAAATTAATTTCTACCTCAGGTGTTAATATCAACTTTTGAGTAATTAACCGTTCAACGGCGTCGGCTATTGTTAGGTTCATTATCTATGGTTTGAATAATTGGCTTTATCATATATTTAGATTTCATTTTACAGACTCCTCAAGAGTATTCACTTGGGCGTAAACTTGGCTACTGCCATCAGTTTTCATCAGTAAAACGTGGTATGGCATAAATTTATCTTGGTACTCCATACCAGGACTGCCCACAGGCATAGCCGGCACGGTTAGGCCGATAGCATCTTTAGGTGGTGTTGCCAAAAAAACGACTAATAAATTTTGCCGGAATATGGCCTTCAAACACATAACCTTGAGATGACACTGCGGTATGACAAGATTGCATAGATGTAGGAATACCCTTTGATTGTTTAAACTCATAAAGGTTGTCAATATTGTGGGCGTTAACACTAAATCCGCGCTCACTAATATGAGTCAGCCATTTCTCACAGCAGCCACAATTGGCATCTTTATAGACAGTGAGTAATGGGGCTGTGGTGTCGAGTTCCGCAGCCTGGACAGATAACGTTAATCCCATTATTTGCATCATAAGAATAGATCCAATAACACGATAAAACACGACTAAGTTGTGATATGTAGCAGACATAATATTGCCTCCAAATCAAATTTCGTAACATTAAACAACACGGTTCAATGTCAGTTTGTTAACCGATAATAGTTAAACAAATATAAAACACATGATTGGTTAGGACAGTTAGCAATAAAAAGATATAACTGTGCCTATGTTAGGCAAATATAGGAGGACGATATAAAGAAGATCGATACTGAGGCATAAGTTCTGAGGTAAACATAGCAGTAGAATTGAATAAGTTGACGTATGATTTAAGGGTTGGCATTGCCATCGTTAAACCAACAGATAAGCATGAACCGACAGTGCAATGACAAGCTTGGGCGCAGCAATCATCATCAGCATTATCACTTGTCATAGCCACTTGCATACTAACATCGTGGCATGGATTGCCATTATCTACAGGCATATTCGAAGAAGTCATTGAGCTCATTGGCATATTACCTGGCACAATCACAGACGCAAAAGTCTGACCGACAAACGTCAGTAAGACAAACATCATGATTAAGCGAGCTTTATGCAAAATAGATTCTCCAATTACTTTGTATTGATCATAGTGAAACGTGCTAGCTTAAGCAATGTAAACTTATTCAATATAATCATTAAAATCGTTACAAACACAATATGCCGACATTAGTTTAATATCAATTTAATCAATAATTTATATTACGATGAGTATAACAAAAAAATACCCTTGCTTATGGCTTAATTGATAACGACGCCATAAAAAAACACAACAGTAACAATTAATAGAGTCAGTATTATTGCACTGACCATTCAGCCCACCATTGGAGCGGCAATTCTACTCATCACCTAACAAGGACCGGCATCGTGAGCTTGAATAACATTTTGCAAGGCTCAGATAAATAGTATGAAAGAGTGGCTGGATAGCCGATAGCCAAAGCTATATTGGCGTTAGGCCAGTCCTTATATGATCTGTTCAAGAGACCGACACTCATCTATTTCCCTTGCCCTTGCCCTTGCCCTTAATATTTTTATAGCCAAATAAACTCAACGTATTTTAAAATTCACTTGGGTATAACGTAAATAAATACCCCCCTATAAAATATTGTAGACGGGTATTGACTGTTATTTATTAACATCTTAACCAAGTGGGGGTTAACCCCCCACCTACACTAGTCTGCTTTTTTTAATCCTGAAGCACGCCACAAGAAAAATAACGCGGGCAGTATTAACAAGGTTAAAATTACCGAACTTACCATACCGCCCACCATAGGAGCAGCGATACGACTCATTACCTTAGAACCAGTGCCTGTACCATATAAAATCGGTAGTAAGCCGGCAATAATGGCCGCCGCGGTCATCATAATAGGGCGAATACGCAAAGCTGCACCCTCTAATACCGCTTTAAAGACATCATCACGATTAGTAGATAACCCTTTTTCCTGGTGATCTTTTAACATCTCTCGGTACGAAAGATTTAGGTAAACTAACATAATTACCCCGATCTCAACCGTGACCCCCGCCAGGGCGATAAAACCAACACTGACTGCCACCGAAAAATTATAACCTTCAATGTACATTAACCAAACACTGCCGATCATTGCCATTGGCAAAGTACCCATAATCATCAATACTTCAATTACATTTCGGAAATTTAAGTAAAGCAAGAAAACGATAAGCGCTAAGGTTAACGGTACTACATACATTAATTTCGCTTTTGCACGTTGCATATATTCATATTGACCCGCCCATTTGATTGAGTAACCTGCTGGCAATACTAATTTTTCATTAACCACTTTTTGTGCATTTTCAACATAAGTCCCGATATCAATGCCTTCAATGTCAACATACGACCAACCATTTAAACGGGCATTTTCAGTTTTAATGGCTGGAGGGCCATCTTCAACATACACGTTGGCAACATCACCTAGCGGAATTCGTTGGCCACTGGGTGTGACTATTGGCATAGCGGCTAATTTTTCAGGTGAATTACGGTAATCTTGCGGATAACGTAGGTTAATAGGATATCGCTCTAATCCTTCAACGGTCTGTGATATATTCATGCCGCCAATAGCGGTTGCAACAACTTGCTGAATATCAGCAATATTTAAACCGTAACGCGCTGCTTTTTCTCGTTGGATATCAACTTTTACATAGCGACCACCCGAAACACGCTCAGAATAAACCGAGGCAGTACCAGGAACCTTTGCTAAAATTTCTTCAAGCTGTTTACCTATGCCTTGAATAACATTTAAATCAGCGCCAGCCACTTTAATACCCACGGGGGTTTTAATACCCGTTGCTAACATATCGATACGAGTTTTAATCGGCATCACCCAAGCATTGGTTAACCCTGGCAATTTAACTAAAGCATCAAACTCTTTGATCAATTTTGCTGTCGTCATGCCTTCTCGCCACGCCTCATGCGGCTTTAATTGGATAAAGGTTTCGATCATAGTAAGCGGTGCCGGGTCTGTTGCCGTTTCGGCACGACCAATTTTACCAAATACGGTTTTAACTTCGGGTACCGTTTTAATCAACTTATCGGTTTGCTGTAGTAACTGCCGTGCTTGACCAATAGATAATGATGGATAGGTGGTTGGCATATACATTATATCACCTTCATCTAATGGAGGGATAAATTCACTGCCAATTTTATCAAGCGGATACGCACCAACACCCAGTAATAACAGCGCAATAAATATGGCTGTTTTAGGGAAATTCAAAACGGTTTTTAATGCCGGCATATAAATGGCAGTCAAGAATCTATTTATCGGGTTTTTATGCTCAGGTAACACTTTACCGCGAATAAAGTAACCCATTAATACTGGCACTAAGGTAATAGCTAAAATCGCTGAAGCCGCCATCGCATACGTTTTAGTAAAGGCTAATGGAGCAAACATTTTACCTTCTTGTGCTTCTAAGGTAAATATTGGCATAAAACTGACTGTGATAATCAACAAACTGAAAAATAATGCTGGCCCAACTTCCGCAGCCGAATCTGCTACAATTTGCCATCGGTTTTGTTTAGTGAGCGGTGTTCGTTCCATATGTTTATGCATATTTTCTATCATTACAATAGCACCATCAACCATCGCACCGATCGCAATGGCAATACCCCCTAATGACATAATATTGGCGTTTAATCCTTGGGCATGCATAACAATAAAGGCCATTAAAATACCGATAGGTAAACTAACAATGGCCACTAATGCTGAGCGCACATGAAATAAAAACACCATACAAACCAGTGCAACTACTGCAAATTCTTCCAGTAATTTAAAACCTAAATTATTAACTGCGCGTTCGATCAATGAAGAACGATCATACACGGGGACAATTTCGACCCCTTCAGGCAAACCATTTTTTAATTTCTCAAGCTTTGCTTTAACACGGTTGATAACATCTTGTGCATTTTCGCCAAAACGCATGACCACAATGCCGCCAACGACTTCGCCTTCACCATTAAGTTCGGCAATACCACGGCGCATTTGTGGACCAGTACCAATGTCTGCCACATCTTTGAGCAATATTGGCGTACCATCATCGTTAACACCTAAGGGAATACTCTCTAAATCTTTAACGCTTTCAATATAACCGGTAGCGCGCAGCATATATTCAGCTTCTGCCATTTCAATTACCGAAGCACCAATTTCTTGGTTACCACGTTTAATAGCTTTTTGAATATGAGAAAGCGAAAAACCAAAGGCACGTAATTTATCCGGATTAACTTGTACTTGGTATTGTTTAACCATACCGCCAAGAGTACTAACTTCAGAAACACCCGCTACCGTTTGTAGTTCATACTTTAAAAACCAGTCTTGTAAAGAGCGTAATTGGCTTAAATCATGTTTACCTGTTCTATCCACTAACGAGTATAAATAAACCCAACCTACACCGGTGGCATCAGGTCCTAGTTGTGGACGAGCCGCCGCCGGTAAATCTGGCGCTACTTGGCTTAAATATTCAAGCACCCGAGAACGCGCCCAATACATATCGGTATCATCATCAAAAATAACATACACATATGAGTCACCAAAGAATGAATAACCTCGAACCGTTTCCGCACCCGGCACCGACAACATTGCCGTTGTTAACGGATAAGTGACTTGATCTTCTACCACTTGTGGCGCTTGGCCTGGAAAAGATGTTTTGACAATAACTTGCACAGCGGACAGATCCGGTAAGGCATCTATCGGGGTGTTTTTGACTGAATATATGCCAAACCCCATAATGACCAATGTGCCTAGCATCACAAAAAATCTATTTGCAATAGACCAGCGAATAATATTAGCTATCATTATTGACCCTCGCCTTGTTCGTTAACTGAACCTTCAGGTGCCGCCATTGCCATGGCGCTAACAATAACAAAGTCACCCTCTCGAATTTCAAAGGTAAACATCACGTAAGCACCTTCGGTAAATAACGTCATATCGACATCTTCGCTGACAATATAATCAACATTAGCGGCAGGACGATCCCAATCGACAATAGCTTCTCGGTCAACATTCACCATTCGGTGTGCAACCATAACTGATTTAACGGTACCGTTAACCATGGCTGAAGGTATCTGTTTTTTCATATCCTTACCGGCCATTGAGCTATGATCCATACCTTCCATTGAGCTATGAACCATACCTTCCATTGAGCTATGATCGATACCTTCCATGTCCTTACTAGCCTTGCTAGCTTGTTCATGGTTCATACGCTTAAAGTCAGAGGTTTTGCTTGATTCTGAATCGAGTAAGAATTGTGCAGAGGTAACCACTTTTTCACCGGCGGCTAAGCCTGATAATATTTCCACATTATCTCTATCAAAACGGCCAACGTTAACTTCAATGGCTTTAAAGCTACCTTGACCTAGTGCTAATACCACCCGATCTTGGTGCCCAGTTCGCACTAAGGCTTCTTTGGGAATTAATAGCGCACTTTCATCACCCGAGGTGTGCAGACTAATTTGTGCAAACATATCGGGTTTAAAGTCGCCATTTTTATTGTCTACACGGATCCTTACTTTCATTGTGCGTGTTTTAGGGTCTAAGGTTGGGTAAATATAATCGACATTAAGGTTATATTTTTTACTCGGCAAATAATCTAACGTCATGGTTACAGGAGTACCGATTTTTATTTGTCCGGATTGGCGCTCAAATACTTCCGCTTCAACCCATACCTCAGCTAAATCGCCAATCGACATCATGGTTGAGCCTGGTTGGATAAAGAAACCTTCACGAATTTTTAAGTTTTTCACGACACCCTGTTGTGGCGCATAAAAAGTAATATTCTGTTGGACTTTTTTGGTTTTCTTTAATTGAATAATGGCTGATTTCGGGATCTGTAACGAAACTAAACGATTTTCCGCGGCGGTGATCAAACGTTGGTTGCTGCGATCTAATGCCAATAATAATTCTTCTTGGGCATTTACTAATTCAGGCGAATAAATATCATATAGAGGTTGACCTTTTTTAACCGGGTCACCAATTGCTTTAACGTAAAGTTTTTCAACCCAGCCCTCTACTCGCGGGTGAATATGGACTAAAGCATCTTGATCCCAGGCAACATAACCCACAGTATCGATTTGCATATGCAATGGTTGGTATGCTGCATTGACAGTACGTACCCCTAAGTTATTAATAACATCAGGGGAAATACGAATGGTGCCTTTTCCTTCATCAGGGCCAGAACCAGTATTGCCATAATAAGGGATCAGCTCCATACCCATTGGCGACTTACCCGGTTTATCACTTTTATAATCAGCATCCATTGGCGCGACCCAATACAAAGGTTTTTCCTTCGCAGGTTCACTACTTTCACCCCCCGCAGAACTAGCCTGATCCGATGGCGCAAATGCAGTATAGGCACCTAATGTTACAACAGCACCAATTACGGCACCGATCACTACACCCTTCATTTGGGATTTATTACTTGAACTCATGTCTTTCTCCGTATTTGGCAATTTATCGGGTCGCTTTATTTGCACCAATAAATAAATAATTTAATTCTAATAGAATTTTTTGTTGTGCTACATCTAAGGTTAAAATTCTAATTTCAGCATTGAGTACTTCGATATGAGCTCGAACAACCTCAGAAAAATCACCGTCATCATTGGTATAAGCGGTTAAAGAAGCTTCTGCTTGTTCATACATTTGTGGTAATAATTTTTCTCGATAAAGCCGTTGTTGATCATTAAGTCGTAACAAACGCCCTTTGGCCGTCGAATAGTTACTAAGCAACTGACGAAGTAATAATAGCTTTTCAGTTTTTATCGATTCAGTTTGTGATATTGCTGATTTAACATCTTGATCTTGCTTGTTTTGCGTGAAAAATGGTAAGTCAAACGTTACCCCTACAGACATTAAATCAGCACGACTATTACCGGTAGGATCGTCACCGCGAGAACCAAAGCCTGCGTTAACACCCCATTCAGGTTTGTATTTCTGTTTCGCTAACGCAATGCCTGTTTTAGTCGCTTCAATTCTTTTATTTAAAGCGATAACCGCAGGGTGCTGAGCAAAATAGCTTATTAATTGTTCAGGTTTGTGCCATTTATCAGCATAAACTAGCTCACTCTGTTGCAAATCCATTTGTGGGATCTGTTTGCCTAAATTAATGTCATGCAGTGCTAAATGAGTCGATAGCGGATCATCAAGCCCTGATAAATAATCGGATAACCATTGTGACAATTGTCCTTCAAATTTATTTTTCTCTTGTGCTAACACATCCAAACGTGCATCTAGATTAGTCAATTCTAACTGCGCACGAACAATGTCGGTTTGTCGGGTTCGCCCTAAAGCAGCTGAATAACTCGCCTCGGTAATGTCTACTAATTGTAAAAATAACGAACGATCTTTTTCAATTAAGACAACACTTTGTTGTACACGATAAGCATCAAGCCATAATTGCCCCACGGTTAACGCAACTTGCGCTTCTCTGTTTTCTCGTTGAAAGGGATACCCTTGGCTTTTGATCTTTAATTGACGACTGGTGAGTTCCAGAGTGTCACCTCGAGGGATCACTTGGCTAATACCGACTTTAAATTGCGTCATACCTTCTTGATTAAAATTAAAACTATCGGTAGGCATATTAACCAAACCAACAGAAATTTTTGGATCAGGCAATGTATCAGCAGCAATACTTAAAGATTCAATAGCACTTTGTTGATGACGATTTCCTTTTAGCCAAGGGTCGTTCTTTTGTGCAACGCTAATCGCTTGCTCAAAAGAAAGTATTTCAGCCTTTTGAGATAACGGCTCTGCAAAAACAGTCAAGCTACTCATGGTTAATAGCCCCAAGCCAACCATTACCCACCCTTTGCTATGATTTTTACTTTTAATCACTGGTATTGCTCCTTACTTGAATTGACCGCAAATTTATACTCACTGACACAGCTTCTTGCTTTAATTGTCAGCAACATAAACTTCGCTAGCACCATCATTTTTAAGTAATCAAACTTGATATGGCCTAACTTTATCGCCAATGTCCATTGCTGACGTTGCCATTGGCATTGCGGGAACTGACAAGCCAAACACATAGTCAGCATAAGCTTCTTGCAAAATTTGCTAGATAAACTTTGCCGGGACATATGCATGAAAAACAGAGTTATATTTTGAAATAGCGTTATGACAAGAGCGATAACGACGCTCAATCCCTTTTTTATTTTTAATAGCGGTAACAGCATTGCTATGAAAAAATTTGGGGCGTAAATGCCACCCAGCCTTTTGGAAATTAAAGACATAAAGCCTCCAAATTAGTTACCTATATTCGAATTTAATTCGAAAAAAGGTAATATCTCGTTAATTTATTTTAAAAAAGATAAATGAGAAGGAAGGAGATCAGAAATTGATCAAACCATTCCTAGCTAACTAATAACTATAGGAGGGCGATATAAAGAAACGTTGAATTGTGGGATGGTATGTTGAGTCAAACTAGGTATAAAACGACTCACATTAGAGAGCGTTACTGATTGAATTGTCATCATTTCTAGCGCAATTGAAAAGCAACTACCAATAGGACAGTCACATTGATTATCGCAACAATCAAAAGTATCACTGGTTGTTTTGTTAACTAAATCAGTGTCAGACATTAATTGATGATGGCAAGCGTTAGTCGCAGTAGTGCTGGTATCGGTCGTAATGACATTAGATGTACTTAGCATTGAGTTCATATTAGAGGGACATGGCAAAATCACAGACGCAAAAGCTTGGCTGACAAATGTCATCAAGATAAAGATTACTGTGATAAATCGCTTACCAACCAAAATATAACTCCAATATTACTGATAATAATTTACACTCAACTAGCGTAAATCATCTTAGCTAATTGTAATGAATTTTAACGTTAAACAACCTGACCTAGGTCACATTTATAAGTAACAAATCAAGTAGGAATGACTTATGTATGCAATGTAAACGTTTGATATTAAATACATCTATAGTTTTCCCCATAGCCGAATGCGTGTTTATTCATCGACTGGGGTGCCAACCGGTAATTTACAGCATAAAACGCATCTATAAAGATCTCACCTCAGTTTGACTGTAGACCTTGGCGGTGGTTTATGCCAACGCCGTAGCCAATTTATAAGGTCGACGAGACCCTTTGAATACCAACCGCCTCAGTGATGGGCATACGGCTAAAATCAACTAGATATAAGTGACTGGTTTTGTTGTTTTCATCATTACAACACCTTCTCTTAAGGGATGAATGTCGACTCCATATGATTATTCAACGACCAACACCCCTTTATACATTTGCATCTGACAATGAAACGGATACTCGCCCTTTTCCAGTGCAGGTAATGCTATCGTGGTCGGTTTATCCAACGCCAAATCCTGACTAATCTCTAAGTCGGGTAGCAATACCGTGGCTGAACACCCCGATTTATCTTGGCGTAAAAAGGTTATTTCAGTCGGTGTATTGGCGGCAATATTAATTCTTGCTGGCGAATACACACCATCTTTAACCAGAATCGATGTGGTGGCATCAACGCTGGCTTCATTTGACGGTTTGTATAACCAAAACCACCAAACAATGAAACCGATTAGCGCGAGACAAAGTAAATTAATAATCATATTGGGCCTCTTAGTGTTCTTTAGCTTTAAATAAACGTAATCGATTCGCGTTACTCACTACGGTAAGCGATGAGAAAGCCATGGCAGCACCTGCAATCACTGGATTTAACAAAATACCAAATACCGGATAAAGCACTCCTGCCGCTAAGGGAATACCCGCAGCGTTATAAATAAATGCCCCAAACAAGTTTTGTTTAATGTTGCGCAGCGTTGCTTTACTAATAGCAATGGCATCGGCTAATCCATGAAGTGAACCGCGCATTAAGGTGATATCGGCACTTTCTATCGCGACATCGGTGCCCGTACCAATCGCGAACCCAACATCGGCTAACGCCAACGCTGGCGCGTCGTTAATCCCATCACCTGTCATACCAACCACTTCATTGTGACGTTGAAGTTCGGCCACTTTATTGGCTTTATCTTCAGGCATCACTTCGGCGAAAAAGTCATCAATACCCACTTTTTTAGCCACTGCAGCTGCGGTCGCTTTATTATCACCAGTTAACATAATCACTTTAATGCCATTACGTTTAAGTCTCGCGATAGCAGCCACCGAATCCGGTTTTATAGGATCTGATACGGCTATAATGGCAAGCAGCTGCCCTGCAAGCGCCAAATACATAGGTGTTTTAGCCTCTTCTGCTAATACTTGGGCCTTAGCTTCATTAAAACCAATATCAATATTTTTGTCTTGCATCAGTTTTTGATTACCAAACAGTAATATTTCCCCATCCACCGTGGCTTCAACACCTTTACCCGAAATGGCATTAAAGTGCTCTGTTTTAGTCATTTCAATTGCTCTGGCATTGGCACTTTCAACAATGGCTTGCGCTAGTGGGTGTTCTGAGTGACTTTCAATCCCAGCAGCCAATGATAATACCTGCTCTTCGCTGTCGGTATTGACGAGAATAATATCGGTGACTTGGGGTTTACCTTCGGTAATGGTGCCCGTTTTATCTAAAATCATTGCAGTGATTTTTGACGCTGTTTGCAATGCTTCACCGTTACGAATAAGCACGCCCGATTCAGCGGCCTTACCCACGCCTACCATTACAGACATTGGCGTGGCTAACCCTAGCGCGCAAGGACAAGCAATAATTAATACCGTTGTTGCGGAAACAATTGCAAATACGGTCGATGGCTCTGGTCCAAAGTTAAACCACACCATGGCACTAACAATGGCGATGATCATAATGGCTGGCACAAAGTAAGCCGATATCACATCAGCCAAACGGCCAATTGGTGGTTTAGAGTTTTGTGCGCGCTTGACCATATTGATGATTTGCGCCAATGCCGTATCTTTACCGACTCGAGTGGCTTTAAATATGATTGAGCCTGACTTATTTAAGGTACCAGTGACGACATTGTCATCAACTCTTTTTTCAACGGGCATTGGTTCACCGGTTAACATTGACTCATCAATGGTACTTTTACCGTCAATAACCACACCATCTACTGGAATTTTTTCGCCTGGACGTACTCTAACGTGATCGTTGAGTAATACATTGGCAATATCGATATCGACATCTTTTCCATCTCGGATAACTCTAGCTGTTTTGGCTTGCAGGCCAATAAGACGCTTAATGGCTTCAGAGGTTTTACCGCGCGCTTTAACTTCTAGCGCCAAGCCTAAATTAATTAAACCAATAATCATTGCGGTAGCTTCAAAGTAAACATGCCTTGCCATCTCGGGGAACCATTCAGGAAATCCAACAATAAGCATTGAATATATCCAAGCCGTACCCGTACCTAATGCAATAAGGGTATCCATATTAGCGTTATGGTTTAAAAATGATTTCCATGCGCCGATATAAAAATGCCTACCAGATATCAGCATGATTGCCAGTGTAACGACACCAACGGATCCCCACGCCATTTGCTCAACAGGGGTTGTCACCGTCATTTCACCGATGAAAAGTCCATAAATCATCAGTGGAATACCAACAGACAACGCTATAATGGTATGGCGCAATAAACTTTTATAATAGTGTAAATCGGCCTGTTCTTTTTCATCCATGGCATCATCTGCTGAATCAGCCTGTATTTGTGTCGCGTTGTAACCGGCACTTTCTACCGCTTTTATCATCAACTCAGCAGAAGCTTGACCAGTAACAAGTACCGTTCTGTCGGCAAAATTCATGTCTGCCGAATCAACACCGTCGACGGCTTTAATCGCTTTTTCAATTTTGCCAACACAACTGGCGCAACCGGCGCCGAGGATATTGAGTTGCATAGGCGAGTTTGTTTTTTGATTCATTACTTAACCTCCTTTGACGTTAATTTCATCTTGTCCTGCTGAGTAGCGGTTACTGTGGTGCTTTCCGCTTGATTTGTCGCCTCAATTAAATTACAAACCATATTTCCTGTGGGCAAGTTGTCTGGCATGGTTGACCATTCTTCAACGGCCTCTGAAAGCCTAGTTCTTAATTTGACCATTTCATTAAATTGTTTTTCTGTTTCAGCCAATTTTTGTTTTACTAGCGCTCGTACAAGTTGACATGCACTTTCGCCATGATCGGTTTTGGAAAAAATCACTTTGATTTCTTCAACGGAAAAGCCAAGCGTGCGAGCACTTAAGATAAATTGCATTCGAGACTTATTTTTATGGTCATATATTTTATAACCATTAACAGGAGATTTATTTGGATTAAGTAATCCGACACGAGTGTAAAAGCGCACTGTGTCGGCGGTGATACCTAATTCATTAGCAAGTTGATTCACTTTCATACTGCCTCCTAAAGCAAACGTTAATCGTTACGATAGTTTGACTATAAACCTATGTCTTACACACAGGTCAAGCAGGTTTTGAATATTAAAATAATAGGGCACATTTTGAGTGCCCTATTATTTAACGGTTACTGCTGCATCATTTTACTATGTTGTTTCATGATGATAGCCATTAACTCTTCGTGATTAACTAACTTGACGGTTTCACCTTTTATATTGGCGCGATCTAATGTTATCAGGGGTGATTTGATAAAGTTCTTTGCACTGGTGGAGGACAGAACCTCTTTTGTTTTCACTTGAATATCTTCATCTTTAGCCAGATTATAGATCCAATATAGTGCATCTGATTTAATGATATCAGTATCATCTACCCCAGGTCTGAACACGTCATAATACTGTATTTGAATTAAATGTTGACCAGGTGCAATGTCTATTTGGCTCTTGTTTTGTAAGGTTTTACCATCGACCGCAGTAAAAATTAAATTGTCAGGTAATGAGATAGTTGCAGCCATTGATACTGAGCTGACGATAGAGAGAAGTGAAATAGCAATAAATTTTTTCATGATGAACTCCGTTAAGTGTTGATGCTGTTAATTACAGCAACAATAATCTTTATAAATTAATGTGGGTGACTAATTTGAATAAAGAATTACGCTATCGGAGGTGGATTTTGGTTTGTTAGAGTGGTAGGTGTTGATACCCATAAAGCTAGGCTAACTTTGGCGCCAGTTAACCGTATAGCGGTAAGCTCTTCGCCCGAAAACAACATAAAAGCATGAGCTATGGCATGGCAATGACTAATGCATTGACTTATGCATTGACTTATATTGTCTGAACAACAGTTATCGTTGTGAACGTAATTGTCGCAGTCGATGTCTATCATGGTTGATGGGTGCAGATTGCTCGATTGCGAGCCTGACATAGTCATTTCAGTAGACATAGTCATTTCGTTAGACATAGCATAGCTAGGCATAAACAGTTGCCCTACTAGTGATAATATAATCGCTATATTTAACAAAATTTTTAGCATACATGATGTCCACTAAACTAAGAGGCTTTTACTATAACAATGTTGTAGTTAAATTTATACGACTGATGCAACACTTATCAATAATATGATGCCTAGTTATTTATTAAAGAAGTAAGTAGTACGTCAATACGAGCACTATCAGAGATCGCCTCTATGCCCTTAAAACGGTCATATCATGCTATTACTCAGGCTAACGCTTGTTCATAAACACTTTTCTATAAACACATTCTATTGTTTGCACTTGAGACAGCCTATTTCATCTTGTCGTGGGTATATTGTGATAACAAATGTCATTGTGTATGCTGCAAGCCTGTAGTTAACATTATTATAACTATTTGGCTGCCATTATTTGATCCTGCTCAGCAAAGATTTATTTCATTTACAATTTAGTCTTAAATGGCAATGTAACCTAACGATCACTGCTGTTAATGTTTATTAGCATTCGATCTATAACAAAAATAAGGTCCACAAATGTTCGGATTGTTGAAATATTTTTTATATCTGTTGTTGGTACTTTTAGCCTGCCTGGCAATTTTTATTTATCTTAATCAAGCGCCGGACAAGTCAGTGGCAGAGCTGAGTCAACGCTGGGCTCAACCCCCCTCGCAGTTTGTTAATATTGCAGGGATGAATATTCACTTAAGAGATGAAGGGTCAAAGTCTGATCTAGAACCCATAGTGTTAATCCATGGCACGAGTGCGTCTTTACATACTTGGGATGGTTGGGTAGACGCATTAAAAGGACAACGCAGAGTCATTCGTTTCGACTTACCGGGATTTGGATTGACTGGGCCCGATCCTGACAATAATTACAGCATTGAACATTACGCTGATGTCGTTGCTGCAGTGCTCGATGAATTAAAGATACAAAAATGCGTCTTAGCGGGTAACTCTTTAGGGGGTTATGTATCTTGGGCGACCGCGGTTCGGTATCCACAAAGAGTGTCGAAATTAGTGTTGGTTGATTCCAGTGGATACCCTTTTGAACCAGAATCGGTACCACTGGCATTTACATTATCACAAAATCCGCTAACCAGTGTGTTGTTAAAAAATGTGTTACCTAAATCACTGGTCGCTCGCAGTGTTAAGAATGTCTACGGTAACCCTGATTTGGTCAGCGATGAATTAGTTGACCGATATTACGAACTATCACTTCGACAAGGTAATCGTGACGCCTTGAAAGCGCGCTTTAAACAAACATTACCAGGACTTTTGGTGGATAAGATTAACACCATTGATGTACCAACATTGATAATATGGGGAGCCAAAGACAAGTTAATTCCGCCTAAGTATGGCACCCAGTTTAATCACGATATAGCCAACAGCGAGCTGGTTGTATTTGATGAGTTAGGCCATGTACCTCATGAGGAAGATCCGCAATCAACGGTATTAATAGTTAAACAATTCTTGCAAGAACATAAGCCGGATCAATCTTAGGGTAAGTGCACAATATGGTTCACACTCTCTGTTACCAGAATCGATTTAATTCTCGGTGTTAGTTATCGCTCTTAAGCGTCTGAATTTCTAAGGACACTATTCATATGTCATGGCTATTGTGGCTCAGATAATATTAGAGGCAACCACGGTCATATGACCAAAACAGCTATTTTATCTTGTTAGGCATCACTTTTGTCGCTCACCTACCCTCCAATTATCCACTGTCGTTATTTCCTCGTTGGCTTCACCTCGTCTGTTCATAATCTTTCACATATTGTCTGCGTTCATTCATCTACAGTCTGAGTGCCATTAACAATTGTTATCTAATATAGCTGGCATCAGCAAAGGTAATTATTTAAGTGAGCACATTATGACAACAAAAGATTTAGCAGAACCCCCTAGAAAAGTGAAATCTAAGGAGTTAAAGGCACTTGGATTTATCATTTTTTTACTCTTTCCAATCATCACAATCACCAGCATTAGCGCTTACGGTTTTGTCATTTGGATGATCCAAGCATTTGGTGGCGTTGTCGCACACTAATCCTCGAAAATCATGAGTCAATCTTATTAGGGATGCTGTTATGAAATGGTTTATCAACATTTGGCGAACACTTAACCAACCAGCCAAATATCTTACCTTAGGCACAATTAGCCTATCGGCTTTTTTGATGGGCATTATTTTCTGGGGTGGTTTTAATACTGCACTAGAACTGACCAACACAGAAGAATTCTGTATCAGCTGCCACAGTATGGAAAGCAAGCCATACCAAGAACTGCAGCAAACCGTGCATTGGTCAAATCACTCTGGTGTTCGTGCCACTTGTCCAGACTGTCACGTGCCCCATAACTGGAGCCGTAAAATTGGTCGAAAAATTGAAGCTTCTCATGATATGTGGGGCTGGTTAATGCAAACGGTTAATACCGAAGAAAAGTTTGAAGCAAAACGCCTAGAAATGGCTAGCCGAGAGTGGAAACGCTTCGATCGGGATGATTCATTAGCCTGCAAAAATTGTCATAACTACGACTCTATGAATTGGGGTGACATGTCAAAGCTGGCTCAAAAGCAAATGAAACGAGCCGCTGAGATCAATCAAAGTTGTGTTGATTGCCATAAAGGCATTGCGCACAAGCTTCCTGATATGGGGACTGCGCGCGCACCTGAACTCATTGCACAAGTCGGATCTGGCGAAACTGGTCTTGTTGTTGGTGCTCAGTACTTTACCGCCTTGACCAAACCGCTTTATTTTAATCAAAATACAGATGTTGAAGCAGGCACATTAAACATTGCCACTAAAGTGACGGTACTTGAAACCAATGGCAGTCGTGTACAAGTTGGTATTAATGGTTGGCGTAAAAACATTGGTGCTGGTCGAGTAATTTATTTCGATTTCGGTCTTAATATTCTGTCTGCTCAACTCACAAAAGCTGCGGCGTTGGAAGATGGCGTAATGGAGGTCTTCGAAGAAAAACAAGATCCGATGACGGGGTTAACCTGGCAACGTGTTGAAGCCAAAATTTGGACCGACTCAGACTATCTTGTCAACGATTTACAGCCACTTTGGGACTATGCACGGGATACCTATACTAGCAGTTGTAGTGTTTGCCATACCCAGCCGGCAGAAGCACACTTTGATGCCAATAGTTGGCCAGGCATGTTTCAAGGCATGATTGCGTTCGTCAACATGGATCAAGATACTCAAGCGCTTGTACAAAAGTACTTACAAGAGCATTCATCTACTTTCGATAAGTCAGCGCATTAATAGGATATCATCATGAACAGAAGAGATTTTCTTAAAGGCTTAGTGGCGACTTCTTATGTGGGACTAAGCAGTACATCGGTGTTGGCGTCATTCAATGCTTTGGCAACTGCGGGCACTAAAGCAAGTGACGACTGGCTTACTACGGGTTCGCACTTTGGTGCTTTCAAAATGAAGCGTAAAAATGGGGTCATTGACCAAGTCATTCCATTTGAATTAGACAAATATCCTACCGACATGATCAATGGCGTTAAAGGCTTAGTCTACAATCCATCGCGGGTTCGCTACCCTATGGTGCGCTTAGATTTTTTATTGAAAGGTCATAAAAGTGATACGACCCAGCGCGGTGACTTTCGCTTTGTCCGTGTTACATGGGATAAAGCCCTAACCCTGTTTAAAGATTCACTTGATGAGGTGCAAACTCAATACGGTCCATCAGGACTGCACGCAGGTCAAACAGGCTGGCGCGCAACTGGGCAGCTGCATTCATGTACCAGTCATATGCAACGCGCTGTTGGTATGCACGGTAACTTTGTCAAAAAAATTGGCGACTACTCAACGGGTGCTGGCCAAACTATTTTGCCTTATATTTTAGGCTCAACAGAAGTTTATGCCCAAGGTACTTCATGGCCGTTGATCCTTGAGCAATCTAACACCATCATTTTGTGGTCCAATGATCCCTATAAAAACCTGCAAGTGGGTTGGAACGCCGAAACTCATGAATCATTTGCCTATCTTGCTGAGCTTAAAGAAAAAGTGAAACAAGGTAAGATCCGGGTGATCAGTATCGACCCGGTGGTCACTAAAACCCAAAAATACTTAGGATGTGAACAACTTTACGTTAACCCACAAACTGACGTTGCATTAATGCTGGGTATTGCCCATGAAATGATCACCAGTAAGTTACACGATGAAAAGTTTATTGAAGGTTACAGCCTTGGTTTTGACAGATTCGTACCTTATATTTTAGGCGAGTCAGATAGCGTTGCGAAAACACCCGAGTGGGCCAGCAAAATTACTGGTGTTAGCCCTGAAATTATACGTGACTTAGCCAAAGTAATGACCCAAGGTCGTACTCAAATCATGATGGGTTGGTGTATTCAACGTCAACAACACGGTGAACAACCTTATTGGATGGCGGCGGTGCTTGCCACTATGATTGGCCAAATAGGGTTACCTGGAGGCGGTATCAGCTACGGCCATCACTACTCCAGCATTGGTGTTCCAGCGTCCGGTGCTGCCGCCCCGGGTGCATTTCCTCGCAATCTTGATGACGGCCAAAAGCCGTTATTCGACAGCAATGATTTTAAAGGCGCGAGTAGCACCATTCCGGTTGCACGTTGGATTGATGCCATTTTAGAACCGGGTAAAACCATTGATGCCAACGGTTCAAAAGTCACTTACCCTGATATCAAAATGATGGTGTTTTCAGGTAATAATCCATGGAGTCATCATCAAGATAGAAATAAGATGAAGCAAGCATTTCAAAAGCTTGAGTGTGTGGTCACTGTCGACATTAACTGGACAGCAACCTGCCGTTTCTCTGACATTATTTTACCTGCTTGCACCACATTTGAACGAAATGACATTGACGTTTATGGCAGCTACGCTAACCGTGGTGTTTTAGCGATGCAAAAAATGGTTGAACCATTATTTGATAGCTTGTCCGATTTTGAAATATTTACTCGTTTTGCCAAAATAATGAACAAAGAGACAGAATATACCCGTGGCATGTCGGAGTTTGACTGGATTAAAAAACTTTATAACGACTGTAAAGCCGATAATGCCGGTAAGTTTGAGATGCCAAATTTCGACACTTTCTGGAAACAAGGTTATGTCCATTTTGGTGAAGGCCAACCTTGGACACGTCATGCCGATTTTAGAGATGATCCCGAAATAAACCCACTGGGTACACCATCGGGTTTGATTGAAATATTCAGTCGAAAAATAGCACGTTTTAACTACGAAGACTGCCCCGGTCACCCAACGTGGATAGAAAAATCAGAGCGCAGTCATGGTGGCCCAGGTTCAGATAAGCACCCGATGTGGATGCAATCTTGCCACCCAGATAAACGCTTACATTCACAAATGTGTGAGTCGCAGCAATATCGAGAAACTTACGCCGTAAAAGGCCGTGAACCTGTGTACTTGAACCCTAGCGATGCAAAACAGCGTGGCATTAAAGATGGCGACATTGTGCGAGTATTTAACGACCGAGGCCAGCTATTGGCTGGGGCGGTCGTATCAGATAACTTCCCTAGTGGCATTATTCGAATTCATGAAGGGGCTTGGTATGGCCCTGTCGGCAAAGATGGTACCAAGCAAGGCGGCAGTGAAATAGGTGCATTATGCAGCTATGGCGACCCTAATACGTTAACGCAAGATATTGGTACATCGAAACTTGCCCAAGCTTGCTCCGCGTACACATGCTTGGTCGACTTCGAAAAATATCAAGGTAAAGTCCCTGAAGTCAGTTCATTTAGCGGCCCAATTGAAACGCAGCTATAACGTGTAAGTATTATTACTGTGCGCCAAGTGATTTATCCTTGTCGCTTAAGTTAACGGCCTTAATAAGGTCAGGAGATAACATAGATGAATGACAAGATATTGTATAACACGCCAATGAACCAGGGTCGTTCTATGGTGTATAAGCTGCTCTCATCACTGTTTGCAAAGGAGCTAGATCAACAGCTATTACAAGCGCTCACGGCAAGTCAGGCGCAGGCATTCTTTACTCAATTGGCTAGTGATCCCTTGTTTAGTCAAGACATCGAAACCATAAACTCAGTGCTTAATTCAACCCTTAACAGCGTCAATACTGATCATGCTTTATTAGAGCTTGCTGCCGATTATTGTGGCCTATTTTTAGTGGGTACAAAGCATAGCGCCAGCCCTTATGCCAGTTTGTATCTTAACGATGCCCATGCTGTCAAAGATGATGTGCTGTTGTTTGGTGAGCAACATCAGCAAATGCAAACCTATTTACAGCAAAGCCAATTGGCTGTTCAAAGTGAATTCCCTGAACCGGCAGACCATATTGCCGTTATTTTGGCGTATGTTGCCCACCAAGCTTGCGCAAGTGATGATAACACTCAGCTCAGCTTTATTAGCCAATATCTTCACGCTTGGCTACCCCGTTTTGTAGATAAGCTTACCTCTGTTGATACTGGTAAGTTTTATTCTGTTATTGCTCACCTCACTCTGGCTTGGGTTGAAACTGATTGTGAAGCACTAAAAGGAGCTCAGTAACAGGATATCTATTTGACTAAGCGATAATTCATCCAGATAAAAACACCGAGCAAGCTCGGTGTTTTTATCTAATCCGTCGAGAAATTCCCGTGATCCGAGCGTAGCGAAAGTCTCGGGGTAGTTCACAAGTAATGTTTGAGCTTAGGATAAATAGAGTGACGGTTATCCACACTGAACTACATTCCAGGCCCATGATTTATAACAACTTAGCTGGCTAATTTCAACTCAAGTGCATTAATAGATGCTTGCCACACCTGTTTAAGCAGCGGATATGAATCAGCACTAATGCCATCTTTTTCTAATTGTTTGCACAACTGACTCAACTGAATAAAGCCGATACTGGCACTACTGCCTTTAAGTGCATGTAACGCTTTTGCCCTATCTGCAGGTAAAGCTGCGAGTGCATTAATGTGTTCCGTACTACTGACTTTAAATAGTGCTAACATCTCTTTAACAGCAGTGTTACCAAGGTATTGTAAGTCTTCATTAATTTGCTTTTCATTGAGTAAAGGCTGATTGTCTTCATTCCGGCGTGATGGTTTTTGATCTATGGCAGTTTGTGTCAAGCCTTTATGTTTCTCTATCTTGGTTAACTTATTCATGTTGCTGTTGTTCATTGCTGATTTGTCACTTGCATCACCGATCCAATGGGCTAAAAACTTCATATTAAGCGGTTTGGCTAATACGTCATCAAAGCCTGCGGCTTGATACTCGTTTATGTCATCATCTTGAATTTGTGCCGTAAATGCGGCAATGCTGATGTCTTTATGGGCCGCGTTAGCGATATGCTTCAACTCTACTAATAACTCAATCCCTGATCCATCGCCTAATTGAATATCAAGCATAATGCCGTCAAACTGCAAAGCACTATCGACGTTAAACAACGCCCTTGCTTGCGCACAACTATCAGCCAGTACGGAATGATGTCCAAGATGTGCTAAAAACCCTTGGGCCACCATGGAATTGACTTTGTTGTCTTCGATAACGAGTACACATTTAGGATCAACTTTAGGTAATTGTGCACAGATAACCTCATGTGCTTGCTCACAGATGTGCAATGGCAAACTAAAACCAAAGGTGGAACCTTCAGCTACTTTACTCTTAACCCAAATAGAATGATTGGCAGTATTAACCTCATTCATTAACGAGACTAATTCTTTACAAATAGCGAGCCCAAGGCCTGTGCCTCTGGTTCTGCCTTGATTAGGCTGCGCACCATAAGCAATAAACAATTGATTCATATCATTTTTACTTATGCCGACGCCGGTATCTGCCACTTCAAAAGTTAATCGTTTATCAACCACATTTACCCGTAATGTAATCTCTCCTGCTGGCGTGAATTTAATGGCATTGCCAAGCAAGTTAAATAACACTTGGCGCAATTTGGGTCCGTCTACCGTTATCCATTTGGGTAAATCACCGCGAACTAAATATAACGATATACCTGACAATCCCGCGCCAGCTAACATGATAGCCATCACTTCATCAAGCAGCTCACAAAGTGCGACAGTTCGAGGCTCGTTAGTTAATTTACCTTGCTCCAAACGAGAAAAATCCAAAATATCGTTAAGTACATTTTGCAGTAAGGTGCCACTGTATTGTGATAATGCCAACATTTGTTTCTGTGCTGGAGGTAATGGCGAGTGACTCAGTAAAGTCAGGGTGCCTAAAAGACCGTTTAACGGAGTACGGATCTCATGGCTCATAGTCGCTAAAAATAGCGATTTTGCCTTGCTAGCTTGCTCTGCCATCTCTCTAGCCGTCGAATGCCCTTTGGCTTCAGCGTCTAGTTGACGGTTGGTTTCAGCCAGTTCGAGTGTGCGCGCCTGCACAGTACTTTCGAGTGAGGCTTTATGGGCAAATAATTCTGATGCCGTTTGTTGTAACTCAGATTGCAGTGCTTGATTGTGCGCGGTTTTTTGTTTAAAAGCTTCAATGGCTGCAGCCATCGCGGTGAGTTCATCGTCTCCATGAGGATCAAGTACCACTTCGGTATTGCCCTGACTTAATTGAGATAATGCTGCAGTTGCTTCACTTAGGCGTAAAGCAATGCCTTTATAAATAACCCGATAAACGACCAACAGCATAATGATTAACATCAAAATACCTGTCGCCCACAGCCCTGATTTAGCCCACAGTAATTGCTGTAAAAAATTACTTCGGGCATGTTCTGCCTGCAGCTGTTGTGCTTTCATTGCGCTATCGACTGACTTATTCAGTTGGCCTAATTTATCCGTCAGCGTTAACAGCTGCGCATTTTGTTTCGTTAGTAATTGCGCATATTGCTGCTGCAAACTTAAGCCAACATTTACTTCCCTTAACATTATCAGTTGGTGCTCAAGCTCTGTCGCCCTAACGGGATCTCGAATTAAGCCTTTAAGTAATTCCAGAGGCATTAAATCAATTTTCCCACTCGTGCCTGAACCTGTGTAAGGGCTAGGCACTTCGATGCCGTTATGTAAGTTATCGCCAGTAGTATTAATCGTATAAGTTGTTGGAGAAAGTACTCGAGCCATACTGTCGAGAACGTTATTTAATCCGAGTTGTTGTTCTGGCGACTGTAATAACTGCCCCACTAACGCAATGTGATGGATCAATCCCAAAGCTCGGTTTAAACGTTCACGGACATCCAAGTCTTGTTCTATGATGGAGTCCAAAAGTTGGGCACTTTGTTCAGCGCCTATCACTTGAGGGTAAGCTAAACTCAACTTAGCCAGAATGGTTGAATCGACCACAGCTTGTTCTGCTTCAAGTAAAACACCACTCTTACTGGCCGCTTCCGCCAGTGCGCTTCCTTTATTATTCAATTGAGCCGCCAACACTAAACGTTTACCCACTTGGCGGCCGAATACCGATAAGTCATGGATGATTTCGCCGGCTAATAGCGCTAATTGCTTATCTTTATCGACACCATGATTTTGTAGATTTAACGAATTGAGTCGTTCAATAGCGGAAAGTAAATTAGTGCTTTCCAGTGACAACTTACGCCCAAGGAAAACGCGTTGAGCCTCTTCTTCCACTCGTTCAAGCGCTTGGGCATTGTCGAGCAAGCCATTAGAAGACTGCATCAATTGCCTTGCGGCCTGTGATGCGGGTAATGCCTCTTCATATAGATATTGGTCAGCAAGCTTTACCCAATAAAGCGAAATACTGCCAAGGCTAACTAACATTAATAGTAACAACCCGAGCAGACAGAATGCCAACATAAGGCGACCCACTAAGCTCTTGCCTGATAGTGATAAAGTGCTCACAGTCATTCCTTAAAATGTTATAATTATTAAAATTCTTTTGCTATTCTTTTCAGAAACCTTAATCGAGACAATATAATGTGCCGACTTATTTATATGCTCATAGCTGGCTTAGGGATATTACCATTACTTGCTGAAGCAACATCCGATTCTAGCTGGACATTACAACAGCGCACGCCCTTTAATGCCAAAATCCAAACAGTAAAGTCGATACAATATAATCAACTGACCTCGGCCAAAAAGCCTTGGCGGATCTGTGCCTTAGTACCTCACCTTAAAGACGCTTATTGGATCGGCATTGATTACGGTTTGGTGTCAAAAGCCAGCCAATTAGGCATTAATTTAGAATTATTTGAAGCCGGTAGCTATTACAGAAAAGAGCAACAACTAAAACAACTTGAATACTGCCTTAATCAGCCGTTCGATGCGATCTTACTCGGTGCTGTGGCCCCCAATTTACTTGACCGATACCCGGGCCAAATTAATAAGCCCATCATTGCGTTAGTGAATAGACTCGATAACCCGATTATTACTACTCGTGTAGGCGTTAATTGGTATCAAATGGGCTGGGAAGCTGGCCACTTTATCGCCAAATCTGTAAAAAAATCACCTCCATCGTCTCCAGTAAAACTCGCTCTACTCACAGGCCCAGAAAGTGTTGGCGGCAGCGATTGGGTTGAGCTTGGTATTCAAGATGCTATTACCAATAGTCCTATTGTGGTTTCGTCAATTCGTCATACTGACAATAATCGTGACCTTTATCGTGACCAACTTCATAATCTGCTTAACGACCACATTCCTGATTATATTCTAGGCAGTGCAGTTGCTATCGAAGCAGCAATAGGAACATTGCAACATAAACAATTAACTGGCCAAGTAAAGCTTGTGAGCAGTTATTTATCGCCAGCGACGTTGCGCGGACTGCATCGTAATAAAGTCGCTTTCAGTAGTGATGATCAAGTGGTGTTACAAGGTAAGTTGGCAATAGATATCATGGTAAAACTACTTGAGGGAGCACAATCATTTGGTGATATTGGCCCACAAATACAGGCGTTAGAACAAGGAAAGGTGCAACTCGATATGTTTAATAACAGCTTAGCCCCTGCAAATTTTTACCCCATTTACCGCGTAACACAAAACTAATCTTTAACCTTAGTCGCAAACAAATAACCTTCTCCGTGAACTGTCACAAACAGGTCTGCCTGTAGCTTGTTTCGTAAACGGCGAATAATGACATCTATGGTTCTATCATTTACCTCTTCATTACGATGGCTTGTTTGCTGCATTAATCGCTCACGAGATAGTACTTGCTGTGGATGCAATGCAAAGACGGTAAGTAATTCGAACTCAGCTTTAGTCAGCTTAATCACCTCGTCACCATAACTCAGTTTTCGACTATTTAATTCAAGAATATATTGATCGAAGGCAATGATATCGTCACATTTTTCAAATTGGTCTACAACGTCTTGCTGTGCTTTTTTGACTAACGAAATTCGCCACAGCAAATTTTTAACTCTTACTAATAATTCTCTTAATTCAAATGGCTTAGTCACATAATCATCAGCGCCCATCTCAAGACCAACGATTTTATCAATAGTTTCATCACGACCCGTGACTAAAATAATGCCCACGTCCGAACGGCTTCTCAGTTCGCGTGCCAAGCTTAAACCATCTGTACCGGGTAAATTAATATCTAACATCACCAAATCGACATGTTGATTTGCAAACTGTTGCCACATCTGCTCGCCGTCTCCAGCTTCAAGCACACGATAACCTTCGCGCTCAAAATAGCCTTTTAATCGAGCGCGGATCACCGCTTCATCGTCAACTACGAGTACTGTATTTGTTAAACCAGTATGTGCCATCGTCCAATCCAAATAGTGTTGCTAATAATGGTCGTTATTATTCATAACTTTTCACATTTGCCTATAACGATATTCAAGGAATGAGTGCTAGCTAGCAAAATTGGTTGATAAAAAGGACCCGGATCACACAATGGAAAGATGTAGAACCAGATCCAATTATATTTACAGATTCACAATAAAAGACGTTATATTTTTAATTTAAAAACTTTTGCTGATGCCAACAACCACTCGGTCATCAAAAATCTTTGTTTGAGTGCCATACACTTTATGATCGCTATCCATGGTACTGCCATGATAACGAACATCGAAATTGATGCCGGCATAAGCTTTACTCACACCCAAGTTCCAGTGTCCCCAGCCTTCTGCACCTTCGCCCTCTAAACCTTGATAACCGATGCTGGCTGAAAAATTTACACCATTATCAAATGCGTAGCTTGGATGAACCGCATAGTTAACACCTTGCCAACCATCAACACCAAACCAGTCATCGATGGTTGGAGTTACTTCTAGTTGAACATTAGCGTGCCCGAATTGCTTGCCAACCTTAATCCATAATTCTGTATAATTAGAGTATGAAGCGCCAGGATAAAGATAAGAGAAAACCATGACGTCGTAACTGATAGTGCTATCGCCAAATTTACCCGCTTTACCAATATAAGGTGCGGTGACAATTTCTAAATTAGGGTCGGAAAATTTAACATTTGAAGCAAACATGCCGGCATACCAACCAAGCTCATTGCCCCA
The DNA here is from genome assembly GCF_040309905.1 of Shewanella sp. CAL98-MNA-CIBAN-0140. NCBI lineage: Bacteria > Pseudomonadati > Pseudomonadota > Gammaproteobacteria > Alteromonadales > Shewanellaceae > Shewanella > Shewanella sp. CAL98-MNA-CIBAN-0140. The sequence goes on along the minus strand of NZ_JBEOPI010000026.1, from coordinate 30,166 downwards.
ACCGAGCGTACCTTGTACCACTGGTACTTCGCCATCCATGGTTTCAGATTCACCTCGAAAAACATAATCAGAAGCAAAGGTTAATTTACCGTTAATAGTGCCACCAAGGACATCCTGATCAGTTGCGGCATGAGCAAAGGCACTTGCCGATAGGATTAAGCTAGCTAATAAAATTGACTGAGCTAATTGAGTTGTTCTGATGTTCATATTTATCACCCTAAAATGGATTTTCTTGTTGATAGAGTGCCTATATGTAAAATATATGAATGGCTACTGATTTAGATATGAACTAATAAGTAACGAATATGAAAAATTATGAATACCAATATTTAACATGACCTAAAGCATTCTGGCTCTGTTGATGAGATTTTAATTCCATTGACGATGAACAATATAATAGTCGACACCTATAGGGCTTACCTTGCATTAATATATTTACGCAAAAATAAAGCATTCTAGAATGTAGCTTGTGATCTTCATCATCGGATTTCGATTCTATCAATGGCCGCTTCGGCTATTTTCACTGTTGAAAACCTCCGCCACTGAGTAGATTGGTGTTTATCAACAATGGTTATCAACAATGGTTACCAGCATTGGTCTTAATATCATTGCTCATAAAAATAGTGGAATTTCATCATGGCATTACAAGATAATATTGTTCAAATAGTCAGCCACCCTCACCTTTCTCCTAAGCAAAAATCGAATTATTTGGCATTAGAAGCTGAAAACAGCCTGCCTTATGTGGCGGTATCTGAGCAGGTTAATAATGCGATGACGGACGGCATTATCTGCGATATGTTTGAAGGCCACGCTCCATTTAAGCCGCGTTATGTGTTACCCGATTATGCTAAATACCTTCAACAAGGATCTGAGTATTTAGAGCTTTCGCCCGCAGAAGACTTTGATGACGCCTTAAATGCATTAACCATTCTTTATCACCATGTGCCGTCGGTGACCAATATTCCGGTGTACTTAGGCCAATTGGATGGGTTATTAATGCCTTTTACCCTAGGGCTTGATGACGATGCTATCTATCGCAAACTAAAACGCTTTTGGATTTTACTCGATAGAACCTTACCCGATGCGTTTATGCATGTGAATATAGGTCCGACCGATAATATTATTTGTCGGACCATATTGCGAATTGATGCCGAGTTACAGCAAATTGCACCTAATTTAACCTTTATGTACGACCCAGCCGTCACCCCAGATGATTTATTACTGCTCGCCACCACCAATATTTGTCAGTGCAGTAAACCTCACATTGCTAATTACCCATTACATGCCGAAACGTTCGATGAGCGGGGTTTTGGGATTGTCAGTTGCTATAACGCTTTACCATTAGCTGGCGGCGCCAATACCTTAGTACGACTTAACCTTAAGCAAGTTGCCATCAAAGCCACCAGCATTGCTGATTTTTTTGAGCAAACGTTAACTCATTATTGTCAGCTCACGTATGAGCTTATTGAAGCGCGTTCGGCCTTTTTACATCAACAATCACATTTTTTTGATAGTTTTTTAGTTAAAGAACAGCTCATTGATGAGTCACGGTTTGCACCAATGTTTGGGATTTATGGTATGGCTGAAGCGGTCAATATTTTACAAGCCTTGCCCACGCGTGGTTTAGCCGACGTAGGATCCACAAACAGTGTTAATCAATCCGGTAACGGTTATGGACACGAGCTTGAAGCAAATGAACTCGGACTGAGGATCTCTGCCGCATTAGATAAAATTGTCAAATCGACGCCGGTGACCTATGGCTACAAAGGCCGAGCATTATTACATTCTCAAAGCGGTATTAGTCTGGATAAAGGCGTAACCCCAGGGGTTCGTATTCCCTATGGTACAGAACCCGATCCCATTAGCCATATTCAAGCATTAGCGAAACATCATCAGTATTATACCGCTGGGATTAGCGATATTCTCACCATAGATGAAACTGTAAAATCTAATCCTCAAGCTATGTTCCAACTCTGTAAAGGCGCTCTTAGCTCAGGTTTTAGAGAGTTTACCGCCAATGTTGCTAATAATGATTTAGTCCGCGTGACTGGCTATATGGTAAAACGTTCAGACATTGAGACGTTTAAGCAATGTGGCTCGCGTACCAACACCACGGGCTTAGCCGCCGAGGCTGCTACCAATACAGGGATATTACAGCGCCAAGCTCGGGTGATTGCTCACGAACAGTCGCCTCTTGTTTATGAGTAAACACGCCATTGTAAGCCAAATATTGCCGTTTTCATGTGTCGATGGGCCTGGCAGTAGATTGGTAATTTTCCTGCAAGGCTGCAATTATCAATGCAAAAACTGCCATAATCCTCACACGATAAGCTTGTGTGATGCTTGTGGCGATTGTGTTGAACATTGCCCTGAGCAAGCACTGACACTCATGGCGTCACAAGACGCTCTTTCATATGACATAGCGTTGCAAGGTGCTGTGGTAAAGGAGAAGTCGCATATAGTGTGGAACAGCTCGCTGTGCAGTCAATGTGATACATGTCTTGCGGTATGCCCTAAAAAGTCAACGCCCAAAACGTCCAATTATACCATTGAGCAAATGCTTGAGGTCATTAGCAGTCAACGGCATTTTATTGATGGTATTACGGTCAGCGGCGGTGAAGCCAGCCTGCAATTACCTTTTGTCATTGAGCTGTTTAAGGCGATTAAGTCATCTGAGCACTTATCACATCTTAATTGCATGATCGACACCAATGGCAGTTTACCTCCAACGGGTTGGCATAAGTTGCTGCCTTTTTTAGATGGCGCTATGGTTGATTTAAAAGCATGGCAACAAGATACCCACCATTACATCACCGGCCGTGATAATCATCCGGTATTTAAATCCATTGAGTTACTTGCTCAGCATCATAAGCTTTATGAAGTGAGACTGTTACACATTCCTGGGATCACAGATTATGATGTGGAGATTAACGCCCTAGCGACATATTTACAGCAGCTACCCAGCGATACCCGAGTTAAGTTAAATGCGTTTCACCATCACGGTGTCGGACAAGTTGCTTCGACATGGCCGCAATGCACCCAAGCCGATATCGAAGCCTTAGCGTCTCAACTTACCCAGCGAGGCGTAAGCAATATCGCCTTGCCGGCCTTGTACATTTAATGTAACTGAGTACATTCAATTTAATTAATTTAACTAAGCGCATTTAATTCAGCTTAGCGACTGCACAGCAATATTTGCTCATACAACCAGCGGTGCGCAGGGTCGTTCATACTCTGGCGATGCCAAACAAGACTATAAGCCACTTTGCCGTAATCTATGGGTAATGTTTTAATGATCAATCCTTGGGCTTGTTTGGCCATTGACGCCCAGCGGCGCGAGCACGTAAATAGCAGTTCACTGTGATGGCACATTAGCGCTGCACTGCCAAAGTCTGCCACCGAAATGGGTACGGCGCGCTTTTTGGATTGCTGAGCCAGCAAAATATCAAAATACGGCGTGCTTAGGTCGGTATCTGTGATGCCGATGTGACTAAAATGCAAATAGTCATCGAGGCTGATGTCTTGCTGCAAAGCCAATGGGTGTGATGAATTCATTAAGCAAACCATCTCATCATTTATCAAGGTTTCCCATTTTAAGTCTTCGTCTATATTAGTCGGTTGACTTAGATCATGGGGTAAAATGATAAAATCTAACGATCCCTTTAGTAGCCCGTCAAAACCAATATTGTCTTTACTGTAAATATCTAAATGGATATTGGGCGCCAAATTGAGAATATGAGCGCTTATTTTGGCGGCCAGCAGTTCAAAGGTGCTTTCTCGCATGGCGAGTGAAAATCGCCCCTGATAATCGGCAGGACTAAACACATCTTGGCTCATGATATGGTTTATATCATTGATCATTTGCTGCACGCTTGGGCCTAACCTTCGCGCTAAGGGGGTGGCGATAAGTGAGTTGCCATGTCGATAGAATAATTCATCATTAAGGCTTTCTCTTAACTGACTCAAGGTTTTACTGACCGACGATGGGCTTAAGCATAACCGTTCTGCACTGGCGGTTACACTGAGGGTATCAAGCATCACATGTAAAGTGATTAAATGTTTCATGCTGATACGGGAAAGTTTAGCCAAATCCATTAGCGTATTGCCCCTGATAAGTGGTGCATTTGTTTGCAAAATATAAACGTAAATTAGCCTGCAGTATAGGCTACACAACCACAATCAAGACCCGCTTCACATTGCTAACTGATATGGTTTACATTTCATCCAGAAGACGGGTTAGATCTTCAGCAACAGCCGAACGTTTCAGTCATAGCGGTTGAAATAAGCGTTTTTGTATTACCCATAAAAAACTTCCTCTCAGACAAGTCCGAGAGGAAGTTAAATGAAGCACACTTTCTACACGTTAAGCTAGCGTATTTCTCTAACTAATATAGCTTTGACCAGCATAGACAATGAAGTGACGAAGGGCTAACACCCCGGTCAAACTACAACATGCCACGGTCAACATTAACGCTTTACTGTGGCGAGCGCTCGAAGGTAATAGCATTGCCAATAATGGAATAGCGAAGCCAATTCCAACCACCCCAATCCAAAACACGCTTGCCCAAATACCAGTATTTAACGATGCTAACGCAGTAGCGGCTGAACCGCCAGTGAAATAGAGTGCGCTAAACAGCATCACTAGAAACATCATTTCAGCAATGATAACCGGTAACTCAATGCGGTGCATTTTGGCAACTTCAGGGCTATGGGTATCGGTGTTAAACATCAATAACGCCACCACAAGGTTAGCAGCTGCTCCTGCTGATAATCCCGACACTAAAAATAGTGCAGGTAATACCGCAGTGTTGAGCATTGGATAAGCATTCATCGCCGAGATTAAAAAGCCAGTATATGCGCCAACCCCAATAGCAAGGATGAATAGCAAGACTTCAATAATCTTACGGAACGGCATTAGCAAATCGGCAATGCCGGATAAGAAACCCAGCTTCCACTTAGGTAAATCATCCTTAAGCACGATTAGCGCATAGGCGATACCCAGTGGTGAATATGCCAATAACGCTGCAACACCTATTGCCATAACAGACTGGAAGTTATAATTAACTAATATCAGCCAGAAATGAAACGGTTTAGTTAAATCAAACACCAAGCAAGCTAAACCTAAACTGATTGCCACCGGTCCAATTAGCGCTGCAGCTTTTAATATTGGACTTTCAGTTTGCTTATCACGGCTGTACCAACGCATACCAATACCAATGAGTACGCTACCTGCTGATAAACCGGCCATAAATAAGTAGACTGCGATAACCCAGTTCCATGTCACCGGATCATATTGCGCCATATCGCCCCATGTATTATTCATGACTCAATCCCTCCTCGTTTAGTTGGAATACGATACACACGAGGCTTAGTGCCTAAGTGAGTTTTTTCTTGATAGGTTATTTTAGTATTAAGTAATAGTGCAACCTCACTTTGACTATCGTTAGCATCACCAAAATACAACGCATCTGTTGGACATGCTGTGACGCAGGCGGGTTGCTCACCTCTGGCTAGGCGAGTGTCTTTACAGAAGTTACACTTGTCTGCAGCCTTGGTGATTGGATTGATAAAGCGGACTTTATAGGGACATGCCGCCACGCAATACTGACAACCGACGCACTTATCATTATGAATTGACACTAATCCATTTTCATCAATATAAGCCGCTCCTGTTGGGCAAACACTTACACACGGTGCATTTTCACATTGCTGGCAGGACACGCGATTATATTTAAAATGTAGATGAGGAGCTTCACCAAAAGGCCCTTCCACCCTAACCTGCAAGCGTGTGACACCCTCGGGTACGTTGTTTTCACTTCGACAAGCTATATTACAAGCTTGGCAGCCGATGCATTTGTTTTCATCATGCACCATGACATATCGTTTATTCATAGGAGATTCCAAATCTATTATTTACCGGCTAAATTTTTACCAACTTGACACCAGTGGTATGTAAATTCATGCCACAAATGGGCGCAATGACATTCGGAAGCAGATTGCCACAATGGATACCTTTTCCTGTTGCCCTTACCAGCTCTTTGTTTTTAGAGCCAAAGCCCATGTATGCAAATACCGTGTCTTGGCGAATGCCCGGAGTCACTAAAGCGGTTCCTTCTTCACTGCCAACACTGCTGATTAATTGAATGGCATCGCCACTGTGGATATTTAATCGTCCAGCGGTTAATGGATGGATCCAAACTGCGTTGTTAGACATAAGGTTGGCCAGCATTGGCACATTATGTGTTGCGCCGTTGGTATGTACGGCAACCTTACCTTGGATAAAATAAAACTCGTCAGCTTGCTTTAGTTGCACATTTCGATGCTTAATCACGCCTCGGCCAGGTGCCATGTCTTCTATTTTTTGCGATGTTAATTCAATTTTTCCACTGGGGGTTTTGAACTTCATTGCCGTTGCATAGCTGCCATCTTCATCAACACTTCTCGCGTTTGGAAAAGCCTTAACGAACGCTGCAACCATCTCAGGTTCACGCAGCATCAATGGCTTACCATAACTGACATAACCCATTTTTTTGATGTTTTCCAATAAGCTATGGTCACGATTAAGCTGCATTAATTGCAACGTTTGCATATTTTCCCAAGGATAAAATTTATCAAGTCCCAAAGACTGGCCTAACTCTTTGAATATTTGCCAGCTTGGGCGTGTATTCCCAATAGTTTCAACAACACGTTGGCGCACATAATAAGCAGGATTTTTGCCTGATTTATCTTGTATTTCTTCATCTCGTTCAAGGTAGGTTGACTCAGGCAAAATATAGTCTGCATAGGCTGCGGTTTCGCTGATATAAAGATCGCACGACACCACTAAATCTAACGCTTTAAGCGTTTGCTCTACTTTGGCCCTGTCTGTAAGAGTCTGCATAGGGTTAGTGCGGCTCATCACCCATGCTTTTAGTTGATAGGGTTTTGCTTCTAACGTTGCATCCAATATGGTTTGATAAATCCCCCCTGAAGACCACATCATTGCGTATTGCTTTTCAACCTGGTCAATACGAATTGCTGAAGATTTAGGCATACCTTCAACACCCGGTTTAGCTAATACTGGGGCGATATTTTCACCGGCAAATTTATTGTAGCCGGGTGCTTTTTTACCCATGTACAAACCACCTTTACGTTCAATGTTGCCAATTAATATATTGGCAGCATATAACGCACGGCGCATATCGAATTCTTCAGGGGTAAAAGTAGCGCGATGACCAAAGTCGACAACCGCATGTGGCGCATGGCTAGCATATTCGTGAGCGATACGGCGAATGGCACTAGCAGAAACATCTGAAATAGTTTCGGCCCACTCTGGCGTGTATTGCTCGACCTCTGCAGCGAACTCATCAAAACCCACTACAAACTTTTCGATAAAATCACGGTCGTATAAGTTGTCATAAATTAAAACATGACATAGCGCCAGAGCAACTGACACATCAGTACCAGGACGTATCGCATGCCATTCATCTGCTTTGTCGGCCACAATGGAAAAACGTGGTTCGAATACGACTAATTTAGCGCCTTTATCCATTTGCGCTTGCATCATTCCTCTGGTTTCAGACATATTGATGCCTTCATAAAGGTTATGACCAAAGTTAATAATGTATTTAGAATTACTCAAATCGCGCTTCATTTTGGTGCCAAATATCGCCTTAGCGGCCACCACATAACTTCCTGGACAGGTTGAAGCATGGGTAAATGTGTTTGGCGAACCGAATGCTTCAGCCAGATGAAATATATGACCAGAAAGCGAACCAGACTTAGATGAGAACGCAATGGTTTCTGCACCATATTGTTGTTTAATTTGGTTCATTTTGGTTGCAATTTCTTTATAAGCATCAGCCCAAGAAATCTCAATCCATTCACCCGCGCCACGTTCACCAACACGCTTCAATGGATTAACAATCCGCTGTGGATCGTAAAGTAAACTATGACCTGCGCCACCTCTGGCACAGACCTTGCCGCCAAATGATTTGGCTTCTTTATTGCCGGTAATAAAGACATTTTTCCCATCAACTATGCGCGCTTTTATAGGGCACCGAGTGGAACACATCTCACAAATACTGGCCACTTCAGAGGAAACACCTTTGAGAGGTTGTTTTTCTAATGCTGCCAGTGAACCAGGAAGAATACTTGCTAGCGCACAAGATGCACCACTGACCCCAGCTCCCTTCAAAAAATGACGCCGATTTAACTCAATCATGATTGCCTCTTAACCTTCGACGAGGTGCGAAGTTATTACGGTTAACGTATGATTAATGGAACTTATCAAAACTTATAAACTAATAAGCACCATCGCTAAACAGATTGTTAACCGACCAATAACTTAAGGATATTGTGGTAAACCACATCGAAGATAATCATTTGATTGATATCACGGTTTCAGCGCGCAATTAAAGAGATAGCAACATATTACGAGAGTATATAAAAGCGGAAGACGAATTCTTAATAGGCTAATTAGCAGAGTTATTTAACGGTATATCGATTAATACCCGACAACCCATTTGCCAAGCTGAATCTGGATCATCTTTACATTTGGATAAATTTATTTTGCCACCAAACTGCATAATGACATCATTGCAAATGGCGAGACCTAAGCCTAAACCGTTTTCTTTAGTGGAGAAAAAGCTCGTTTTAAAATCATCTGCAGAGCAGCTCAAACCAATACCGTTATCATAAATTTTCAATTTCAATCTATGGTCAACAATATATGAATCAATCCTAATCCGGTTAGGGATTTTTGCTGAGAAACCTCTTTCTGACATGGCATCAACAGCATTTTTTAACACATTAATTAATACTTGGCAGAAGCCCACCTTATCGCCGGTTAATTTGATGTCAGTACTAGTGAGTTGAGTGTTGAGTTTAATATTATGAATTTTAAACTCATGCTCGAGTAACTCTAGGCATATCATTAATTGTTCGTGTACATAAAACTCGGTCGCTTCAGCGTTCTTTCGTTGCAACAAGCCTCTTATTCTATGGACTATTTCACCGGCACGAATCGACTGTTGGTGTATTTTATCGAGCAACTGATACTGTTTAGAATCTTCCCCAGTATTATTGGCCTGCTCAATCATACCTCCTTCACTATATTGTGTTATCGCAGCAATAGGTTGGTTAAGCTCGTGGGCTAAGCCCGCACCTATCTCGCCCAAAATGGCTGCACTTTGTAAACGCTCTAATTGCAATGCTTTGTTTTTTAATTGTCGTTCACTGCTTAATAAATTTTCACTCTTTTGTCTAAACCTATATTCCAGCCATAAGTGATAAATTGTTGCGATAACAAATAAACCTAATAAACCAAAGCCCCACTTTTGATTCAGTTTAATCCATTGCCAAACTTGTAAATAAACCGGCATTTTATTGGACTCTATATCAAGTTCTTTAAATAACTTCACCACTTGAAATTGGCTAATGGGTGCTGCCCAACCTCGATTTTGACCCACAATTGAAGCTTGATGAGTCGCACTGACTGAAAGCAATGCGCGAGTAATATCGGTTCTCACTTTTAATGGCACAGCATCTGACGAGGCAAACGACCAATTAGGATATAGATGCGTACTCACTGCACATTCATAACCTTCTGGTGTGACATCATTGATGACTCTATAATCGGCAGCATTAATGTAGCCATCTCTAACCATCTGCTCTAAAGTACAGAATGGGGTAATGGCAATATCCGCGGTGCCATCACGGACTTGGTAAATTAACGGCTCTAATGGAAAACCGAGAAAAGTCACTTTACCGAAAAAGTTATTTGTCGAATAAGCCTTGGAATTAATTAACCCTATTGCGGCTTGATAACCGCCTAATGCACTAGGGTCACTGGCCACCACGGAATGCCCAGACAAATCTTCAAGAGTCTTATATGGACTTTCACTGCGAACAATAATGGTCGCCCCAATCGCAAAAGTACTGCCATTATGCTGATTGCTTTTCATTGTGGCTAACCACGAAATAGGAAAATCACTACTCATATTAAAGTAATGCCCAGGATTGGTGACGACAAATTGCACCTGACCATTAAGTAACTGATCATTCATATGATTAAAATCTAAGGGCACCACTTCAAAACTGGCGTTTTTTACTCTTTTGGTTAAATAGGTCATTAATGGCTGCCAGCGTTGTATGCTTTTAGCCACACCATAGTTGGCTAATACCGCAACACGGTAATGGACCTGAACAGGATCTTCATTTGCAGCTTGCTGTTGAGCGACTGGCGCAATTTTGGCAGACAGTGCAAACGTTGCTGTTGAATGAACCAACAGAAAAACCAATATAAACCATAATAACAGTCCAAAACGCATCAGTAAGCTTCACCTAAATCAATGTCAATACAGCACAATAAAGGCTAGTTTAATGCAGTTATAGAAACAAAAAAGTTGCGTGTCGCACAAAAAACTCATCTACAATTTGCTCAATCTATAACAAGGATTACACTGTATTTATAATCAATTAACTTATGCTTAAATAACTTATAGCCAAATGCCGAATTTAAACAATATTTTTATGGTTGATGATGACCTCGCGATCCTTGATTCAATGCAATTTATGCTTTTGCAATACGGTTTCAACTTACAAATATACCCATCAGCTAATCAATTCCTTGCCAATAGTGATATATCTCAGCCAGGCTGTCTTATTGTTGACAGTAAAATGCCGGAAATCACCGGCCAAGAATTGCAACAAACACTCGTCAAAGGTAAAAGTCCGTTAGGGATTATTTTTCTGACCGGCCATGGTGATCTGCCGATGGCGGTTCAGGCATTTAGACAAGGTGCCTGTGATTTTTTTCAAAAACCGGTAAAAGGAATAGAGCTTGTTAGTGCAATAGAGAAAGCATTAGCTACTAGCAAATACACATTTGAAGCAATGCAATTAAGGCAACGTTACAGCACCCTAACCGAAAGAGAAAATCAGGTGCTACATCTATTAATTGATGGAAAAACCAATAAGAAAATGGCAGATATTCTGTTTGTATCGTTGCGAACCATAGAGGTTCACCGTTCAAAAATAATTAAAAAGCTCCAGGTACGTAATGCAGCTGAGTTAGCCAAATTCAGTCCCTTACTTGTTGACTAGCAAATTTCATTGATTATTTAGTGGTTACTTAACTGGATATTTAAGCTGCACTACTAAAGGTTATTTGTTCTACGTGAATAATCGATAACGCAACACAAGCAAACCAACAGCGCTATTAAATCAAGTTTTTGGATAATATGAGATAACGTTACAAACGTCCTTGTATAACCCTGTCGACTTAATTAAATTATATTCAATAGCATCAGCAATACTTTCTCTCTTTCGCTGATGCTATCTTTAATTCATAAAATGCGATGTTAAGTTACACCAGATGATGTTCTGAGTCGTTTGCACGCTGCCCTAACCTTGTTCTGGCTCTCTTTAGTGAAGATATTCGCGCATACGCCTTGTTTGTTCATGCCTCAATTCACCACTAATAGCATTTGTAGCAATACTCTTCGACCCACAGCGACAATTAACACAGTCAGTTTTGTCGCTTATGTCATATTTGACACAATAAAATGACAATTTATGATTTCCTTAATAAAACTATGACGTTAAAATTAAATATAAAAACATTAAACTGTTTATAATCATAAGCTTAATAAGTATTGTTATTTTTATTTTAATCTGACTGATGTTGGCCCAGCTATTGCTATTACTAAGTATGTTCGCAATCTACTTTATAGATTAGATTTGGATTAACTTAACCACTTTTTTGGAGTAATAACATGACTGATTCTATTGTTTCTTTTCCACAATTAAACCGACCCGCTCCGGCATTTAATACCAAGACCACACATGGCATGCGTTCACTCACTGACTATAAAGGCAAGTGGCTAGTATTGTTCTCTCATCCGGCTGATTTTACGCCTGTTTGTACTACAGAGTTTATCGGTTTTGCCCAACGTGCAGAAGAATTTGCCCAGCTTAATACCGAATTATTAGGTTTATCCATCGACAGTATTCATTCACACATCGCTTGGGTACGGAATATTGAAGAAAACTTCGGTGTTGAAATTACCTTCCCTATTATTTCCGACTTATCAATGGAAGTGGCTAAAGCCTACGGCATGATCCAACCCGGTGCGAGTGATACCGCGGCCGTCCGCGCGACCTTCATTATTGATCCTGAGGGTATTTTACGTGCCATGGTGTATTACCCAATGAGTAATGGCCGCTCTATCGATGAATTTGTTCGATTAGTCAAAGCATTGCAAACCAGTGACGCCAATGGCGTTGCCACCCCAGAAAACTGGCAGCCTGGTGATGACGTGATAGTCCCCCCACCAGCCACCACAGCAGAAGCCAAGGCCCGTTTAAGCCAAGGGTTTAAATACACAGATTGGTACTTTAGTAAAAAGTCGCTTTAAGCCTTTACCAGCACAGGGGCGCGAGTCCTTGTGCATCATTTATATAGGAGGTTTGTGATGAATTCGACGTTTAGTGTGCATGAGTTTTTAGATGAAGACAGTGAAACATTTACTTATGTCGTAGCCGATAATGCGACCTCATATGCAGTGATTATTGACCCTGTTTTAGATTTTGATTATAAATCGGGCCGCACTGATACCCGCAGTGTGCAACGTGTTTTACATTGGATTAACCGCCAGAAATTGACGGTTAAATGGATATTGGAAACCCACGCCCATGCAGACCATTTATCTGCCGCCAGTTTTCTGCGTGACAAAATAGCGGGCCAAATTGGTATTGGTGAACACATCACTCAAGTACAAGACACCTTTAAAACGATTTTTAATCTAGAGCCAGGTTTTTTGCCTAATGGCAACCAATTTGACCGGTTATTTAAACATAATGACCGCCTAAAAGTGGGTGATATGACGATTCGCATTATGCACACACCGGGCCATACACCAGCCGATCTAGCATATATCGTTAATGAGCAAGCGGCTTTTGTTGGCGACACTATTTTTATGCCTGATGTGGGTACCGCCAGATGCGATTTCCCTGGTGGTGATGCCAATACCTTATACGATTCAATTCAGACATTATTCAGCCTTCCTGAAACCACCGATATTTATGTGTGTCATGACTACCCGACCGAGGGCCGTGACCACCAATTTAAAACCCAAGTAAGCCTACAAAAAAAACACAATATCCATGTTAACGACAGCATGAAAAAAGCAGATTTTGTGGCACTTCGTCAACAACGAGACGCGACATTAACCATGCCAAGGCTGATATTGCCAGCGATTCAAGTCAACATTCGCGCAGGGCAACTACCAGCGGCTGAAGACAACGGCACTGTGTATTTAAAAATACCCATTAATATCCTTTAAGCCTAAGAGTAATCAAGATGATACAAGCAATCATTGGCGCATTATTAATTGGTTTCGTGTTAAGTGTTTTAGGCTCTGGAGGCTCAATTCTTACGGTTCCGGTGTTGCTATACCTTATTGGTATGCAAGCCGAGTTAGCCATTGCTTCATCATTATGCATCGTAGGAGCGATAAGTTTAATCAGTAGTATTGGTTTTATTAAGCAAAAAAAGGTCTCTTGGCCTCATGTATTTTTATTTGGTTTACCCGGCATGGCGGGTACTTATTTAGGTGCATGGACCAGCACCTTTGTCACCAGCGACATACAGCTAATGGTGTTTGTCATGCTAATGCTCATTGGCGCCGTCATGATGTGGCGTAATCAATCTAGCAGGTGTAAAGCGGGTGAACTAAATATCATTAAAATCCTCTCACAAGGTTTAGCTGTCGGTGTCGTGACCGGATTTGTTGGCGTTGGCGGTGGATTTTTAATTGTCCCAGCACTGGTTTTGCTCGGTGGTATTGAAATGTGGCTGGCAATAGGCACCAGCTTGGTGATTATTGCCATGAATTCACTGGTGGGCTTTGTTAAATATTACAGCTTGCTGTCAAACAAAGGACTTGAATTTGATTGGTCGGTTATCGCCATCATGATTGCCGGCGGGCTTGTCGGCAGTATTGCAGGTCAATGGATAAGCCAATATTTACCCAAAGCCATTTTACAAAAAATATTTGCCGTCTTTTTAGTCATGATGGCGCTATTTATGTTATCAAAATCTATCATTTAATATCACGAGGTACACATGAAAACAGCTCAAGAATACATAAGTGAAATCAAAGCGAATATTAGGGAAGTGAGTACTCATGAATTACATACCGCGATGAGTAAACCAGATGTGGTGATCATTGATGTTCGTGAGCATGAAGAGTTTCTGACAGGTCACATAGAAGGTGCAATAAATTTTCCTCGTGGCGTATTAGAGATGAAAATTCATGAACATCCTTTGGTGAGTCATCACTGTGAATGGGTATTAGCATTAACTGAGTTAGCTCAAAAAGACATATACCTTATTTGCCGTACGGGTGGTCGTTCAGCACTTGCCGCAGCATCATTACAGAATATGGGCTTTACCAAACCATTGTCTGTCGCTGGTGGCATGATGCAATGGCAACAAGATGAATTTCCGTTAGTGCCTCATAAGGTATAAATGCATCCAACATAAACCAGCATGTTGTGGTTTATTGCTCATTAATCATGACTGATTGCTGATTTCTAATGGCTAATCGATTTATGACAACTGGTTAAGCGGTATTTTAAGGTAAGCGTTACCCTTACGGTCTGCTGGTGGCATGTTACCTGCTCGAATATTAATTTGGATTGCCGCTAACAATAGATGCGGTATATCAGAATCAATGTGGCGTTGTTGATGTCGCTGAACAAACTCAGCGAGGGTCACTTTACCGCCGACAACGCAGTTATACCTTTTCTGCGCAATCACTGATGTTTCAAATATATTATCTTGGCGTTTGTATCCAAGGGGATCATGCCCTATAAACACCCGAGTACAATTAGGTAACGCTAATATATTGTTAATTGAATGATACAAGGTGGTCGTGCTGCTATTGGGGAAATCAGTATTCACAGTACCCCATTCTGGCGTAGATAATGTGTCACCGACAAATATCACATCTTCAATGAGATAGCTCACACAAGCAGGTGTATGTCCGGGTGTATGCATAATGTGAATAGTTAAATGACCCAATTTAATGAGTTCTTTATCGGTAAACAGTTGATCAAACTGCTCGCCATTGCACTGAAAGCTCTCATCGAGATTTAGCAATCTTTTAACGGTGTGCTGGACTTGAGTAATGTGCTCACCAATCCCCGTTGTTCCCCCGCGTTTGGTCTTGATATAACACGCCGCAGACATATGATCGCAATGTGCATGAGTTTCTAAAATCCATTCAATTTCAAATCCATGCTTATCGATATGATCAATGATGTTATCGGCAAAACATGTACTTATAGTACCAGAGGCCATATCGAAGTCTAAAACGGGATCAATAATCGCACTTTGACGAGTAGCAAGATCGGTCACCACATAGGTAATAGCATGACTAGTATGATGATAAAAAGGATCAATACGGATTTTACTCATAACAATTAACTCCCAACAAAATACCCAATGCATTTGTTAGATAAAGTCTCAGATCAATATTAGCAATAATGGTTAACATCATTTTGTAAATGACTGATAAGGAATCGTAAAGGCAGGATAATGTTAACGTAAACCACCACCATAAACAGCCCATGGGTCGCTGTGCTGTTTGCTTTAGCACCTAGCAGCGAAGCGTCCTAGGCTCTTGCTATAAGCCGCGCAGCGTCCTCGCTTCTAGGTCTTTCGCTTATATTACTTCAGCTTTGATTACGGCTTTGTTGTTGCTGTAACCGATGCGGCTTGATTATTGATAACCTTTTGTAATGAAAACGCACCGCGAATATCACCGAGGGCAAAGTTAACTGCTTTATCATTAGGATAGGTTTTGTTAATCAAAGTACTCAGCTCAGGATTAATATTACTACCATGACAACCTAAGCATAATTGTTGCGCTGGTATCGCCTTCATATAACGAAACTGTGTTTTGCCATCTTTGACGATAAACTCACTCGCCACAATGGGTTTATCAGCAGCTTGCTGTCCTGAAGCATTAACACGTTCAAATTGCTGTAATTGTGTTAACTCCCAAGCATCGGGCGTATTGGCTGGATTACGCACTCGCAAACTGGTCCGGGTAAGTGTCCAGCCCTCTTTTGAGTTTTCTGCTGCAATTGCAGGTGCTACCGCTTGGCACACCGACACTGCGTTGGTTAATCCACCTTGCTTAATGGCTGTCTTTAAATGACCTTTAAGTGCTTGGCTAAATTCGGCAATTCGTTGATTGGCCTGTTGTTCAAGCACTTGCTGCTCGGTTAATGATTCAGCTTGTCCTACCGTCGAGACGCTCATAAGCATGATTAAGCCGGCCATTTGGCTAGCCTTAATCAATGATTGTGTGTGTTTGTGTGTTAAGCGCATTATTGTTATTCCTCTATTTAAAATCGTTTAATCTCAATGAGTTTTAGGGTTATAAAAAAACCTATGACTGAGTCCAATCACAAAACATATAGCAAGATCAATACAAAGCTTGTGCCATATTACACCGACAAATTTAAAATATATAAAATCAGCCACTTAAAATTCATTGATATTTGCGAGAGGCACATGCTAGGTTATGAACTGACAAATATGGCATTGTAGTGACAAATATTGCGCTAATAATGTCACTTTAGAGATTAACTGATTAATGTGTACAGTAAGCGAGAGTGATAAATGAGTAACACCACTGTTGTGCAATCAATGATAAACGCGATTGATAAACCGGCAATATTTATTACGCCAGATTATGTTATACATGCGGTTAATCAAGCCTATTTAGAAACGTATGATACACAAGTCATATTAGGCCAAAGTAAATGCCATCAGATATCTCATCACAGTAATGAGCCTTGTGATAAACACGGTGAAGAGTGTCCTTTGCAACAATGCCAGAGTACTGCAAGGGCTGCCAATGCCGTACATATTCATAGCACTGCACACGGTAAGTCATATTGCGATATTTTAATGAAACCCATTAAAGATAACAGTGGCAAGGTATTGGGATATCTGGAGGTTTTAGATGCCATTGATTATGCATCAACAGAGTCTAAAAAAGGCACCATGGTCGGTCAATCTGCGCCGTTTAAGCAAATGCTCAACAGAATTAACCGAGCATCTCAATCCAGTATTGCGGTGCTATTGCAAGGTGAAACTGGTGCCGGTAAAGAACTCGTCGCTAAAGCTGTGCATCAAGCCAGTAGCCGCAATGATAAACCTTTTGTGGTTATTGAATGTACCGGCCTGAGTGAAAATCTGTTCGAAAGTGAGTTATTTGGTTACGAGAAAGGAGCCTTTACCGGGGCAACCACCAGCAAAAAAGGTCTGATTGAGATAGCCCATGGCGGCACGGTATTCTTTGATGAGATTGGCGATGTACCGATGAACATGCAAGTTAAACTGCTAAGGTTGCTAGAAACCCAATGTTATCGCGCCGTGGGTGGATTAAAACAAAAACGTTCCGACTTTCGATTAGTCAGCGCCAGCCATAAGAATTTACTCGATTTGGTTGAAAAAGGTGAATTTAGACGCGATCTGTATTACCGCATTGCAGGATTTCCCATTTACTTACCCTCGTTGCGTGAGCGCCTTGATGATATTCCAGGACTCGTAAATCATTTTATAAAGTACTCTGAATACAAACATAAAAGGTTTTCGGCTAACGCATTAAATCTGCTCAGTCATTATGCATATCCAGGTAATATTCGCGAACTGAAAAATATTATTGAACAATCGGCACTGATTGCCAACGAAGATATTATCCACAGCAGTGATTTACCTGAAAGCGTTCAACCTAACCACACATCGACAGATAAAAAAAATACACTAAAAACGGCAACGGAACTCATGTCACTCGATGACGTGGAGTACGCGTATCTTTCTCAGGTCTGTCAGCAATTTCAAGGATCTCCAGCAGAATTAGCCATTAAGCTTAATATTAGTGTGCGGACCTTATATCGTAAATTACAGCGCTATGAATTAAAGCTAACAGCGCTGTAATGACGCAATATCAACCATAGTTACCATTAATGTTGATGTATTAGTGAATGCTTTTTATTGCAACACGTTTTCATTGTTGCGGTTGCTGTGCCCATTTCTGATCCGCAGCAACGTTTCTTTGTCGCCATTTCAGATCCACTGCAATGACCATCGTGACTGCCCGCTTCTCCGTCAGCATGATTATGATCACAACAACCACCGTTCGCTTGTTTAGCAATATGCTTAGATGAAGGGCGTCCCTGACTTGCCTCGGTATACTCCTCACAGTCAGCTAAATTAGCACCGGCAAGATCGTCTATTGCTGTACGACCATTTTTAGCGTGAAAAACACTCAGTTGCCGACTTAATAATTTAGCTAATAGTTGTTGGCCAATGTTACGTACGATCACGCGATTAGCGCCATGTGCCAGTATCAAACTGACTAATTGTTGTTTACCCTCACATCCATCTGTTAGTGCAGGATTGGCAAAACGCCCTTTCACTTGACCTTGATCGTCAATAAAGAGCACCTCATCAGCTTTGCTAAAATGGCTGGAAATATGTTCGTCTTTCATTGGTATGGCGGTAATCATTATTTCTCCTCATGTGCATTTTGCATTAACAACGCTTTACCATTAGTTAAGTCGTCCATTAATTTAAAACACACAGATTTAAGTAACTTCAACTCGGGTTAAGAGGTGGGATAAATAGGCTTAACATAGCTTTTGGCTGCCCCATAAATAGTTAACTGAATTTTAGCGCTTGGTATAACCCAACTACAGTTAATGGCATATGCTATATATACGCTTATTTATGGCATATGCCAACTTTAATTTAGGGTTTGTGATCTGTTGCACTATTTATATCGATATCAATTATCTAAACATCTGACTGACAATCATTAGTGCCCTTGACCTTATTGCGATAAAAATAGCGGGGCGATTATTCGCTCTGTAGTGGCATTAATCATGAAAAACTAATAAAACCCCTTAACATTTTATCTTTGGCAAACATTTCCATTGGGTCGAATATTGAGGTGTTAGCAAATCACGGCGCATGGCCCACTTTTGCTCTATCCCTTGTGCGGCCAGAAACACAGTGTCGCGACCGTAGCGTTGGTTGATGCCATCTAGCGTGTGCATTAGCGCATGGGTGACCTTAGCGGTATTAAATAAATCAAATTGAAAATGCTTCTCGCTGGCTAAATCAACTAGGCCCACGCCTATTTTGTAATAGCGTACTCCTTGACGAAATAGCCTTGGAGCAGCGTGGGTCATAGCTTTGGTGAGCTCAACGCTGCAATGGGTTGGGCATGGAAAATGTACGATGACTTTATAACTTACTGGCTGTTCGTCATGGGGGGAATTACTCGCAAACAGCAACATGGTTTTACAATGGGAGTCTTGCTGACGCGCTTTGAGCGCCGCAATACCAACATGCTTACTTAACGCTTGTAATAATGACTCATAATCGGTGATGCGCTCGCCCACACTGCGGGTGGAGAAAATTTGCTTTTTATCAGCCCTCGCCTCATCCCATTGTTTACACACTTGGCCGTTAAGCTCGCGCACCGTACGCTCTATTTCAATACTAAACTGCTTTCTCGCAAGACTGGGCGGCATAGAGGCGAGATCAAATGCGCTGCGAATATTGATTAACGCAAGCTTGTTACTCATCTTCCTGCCAATTCCCCATACTTCTGCAACCGCCAACTGTTTTAAAATGTCGGTACGTTGCTGCATAGTCTCGATAACGCACACACCTTGGTATCCCTGGATTTTTTTAGCGGCGTGATTAGCAATTTTAGCCAAGGTCAAGGTTTCGGCTATGCCAACACAAACAGGTAGGCGCGCTTCTTTCCAAACCGCGCGGCGGATTAACTGACCTTGGGTATGCAGGCATTTGATCGCGGGATAACAATGCTTAAAAGACAGAAAGCTTTCATCAATCGAATACACATGCTGCTCTGGGGCAAAACGGCCTATTATTGCCATCATCTTTGCCGATAAATCGGCATACAATTCATAATTAGATGAGCAAACGATGACATTGCGCTGGGCGCATAAGGCTTTAACTTGAAAATAAGGTAAAAACTTTTGAATGCCAGCCTCTTTTGCATGTCGATTAGCGGCCACAATACAGCCATCATTATTGCTGAGCACAATCATCGGTCTACCACGCCAATCAGGACGAAACACCTGTTCAGCACTGCAATAAAAAGCATTGGCATCGACTAAGGCAAACATTTTACCTACTCTTATTTGCTTACAAGCAGTGGGCTTTGACGATGACAACGAATTGAGCGGGTCACCACGCCTTCAATACTAAAATCATCATAGTCGCAGATGGTCACTGGTAAATATTGCTCATTCGATGACACTAGCATTCGCCGTGGCATGTCGAGAATTTTACACACAAATTCACCATTAAAATTAGCCACAATCACATCGCCGCTTTTCGCGGTTTCATGGCGATCGACAATCAATAAATCGCCATCGAAGATCCCCACCCCTTGCATCGACTCGCCCTGGGCTAAGCCAAGAAAAGTCGAACTGGGATGCTGGATTAATATCTCATCAAGACTTAAGCCTAATTGAAGGTATTCGGCTGCAGGGCTTTCAAAGCCAGTAATACCGGCACTCGCTGCAATAGGAATAATGCGCATATGACAACCTCGCACACTTATAACGTGTACTGTATAAAAACACAGTACATCTTACCGCTAAATTTAGTTGGTGCAAGTTTATTTATTTTTTCTTGCGCCATGCGCTGTGCTCTTCAAGCATTGGAGTGGTTTTTATTGAACTTTAGACGCCGCTACACGGCAACCTTATCTGTTGTTTATGAAAGAATATGTTCAAGGTCAAAATATAATCAGAGTGATTGGTCTACACTGATCATCAGTACAAGAATTAACCTAGTTCGTGTATAGCGTAACCAATAGCATTATTTTTCCCTTTGCTCGGGGTCTAGTATGACACTCGCTACATTCCACATTGATATGCAAGATGATAACTGTTCACTGCATCTTACGGGTGATTGGCAATTGGGCCAAGCGCCACTGGGCGCGGATATTTGCGCTACGCTACCCTCTGCTTGTCATTCCGTCACATTAATCACCACAGAGTTGTCGCACTGGGACTCAAGTCTCGCCATTGCCTTATTACAATTGTCACGTTGGTGTGAACAACAACAAATCGCCTTAAATGTAAAAGACACCCCACAAGGATTACAGCAATTATTACAACTTGCTACCGACGTTCCTGTTTATCAAGCAACGAATGATAGTGCCATTGGCGGATTATTAGCAGCCTTACGTAGCTGGCTTATTGTGCAAGGTTTACAAGTACACGACGGATTAGTGTTTGTTGGTGAGAGTTCACTGGCATTGGGTCGTTGGTTCAGAGGCAAAGCCAGTACTCGTCGCAGTGATATCGTGTTTTTTATAGAACAAGCGGGACCTAAAGGATTGGCTATTGTCACCTTAATTAGCCTGCTTGTGGGAATGATATTGGCCTATTTAGGCTCGGTACAGCTGCGGCAATTAGGGGCTCAGGTGTATGTTGCAAATTTAGTGGCTATCGGGATGGTGCGTGAAATGGGCGCGCTCATGACAGGCGTTATCATGGCTGGCAGAACAGGGGCTGCTTATGCAGCGCAATTAGGCACAATGCAGGTCAATGAAGAAATTGATGCTCTGCGCGTAATGGGCATTTCGACCATGGAATTCCTGGTTTTACCTCGATTATTGGCATTGATTTTTATTATGCCACTGATGTGTATTTATTCAGATGTGATCGGCATGATCGGCGGTGCGATTGTTGCCAATGGCATGGGCGTAAGTTACACCCAATATATTTTGCAAACCCAGATTGCGATCGATTGGGTAGACATTTCCACCGGTTTGATAAAAAGCCTCATTTTTGGCTTTCTGATTGCTATAGCGGGTTGTCAGGCAGGCCTTCTTTGCGGTCGAGATTCTAATGCCGTTGGTTTAGCCACCACCAACGCTGTGGTTAAGGCGATTGTCTTTCTTGTGGTCTCTGACGCCGCGCTTAATATTTTGTTCGATAAATTAGGGATCTAATGATGGTTGATGATGCCTTTATCAGTGTTCGCAATCTTTGTGTCGGTTATGGCACTACCGAAGTGCAACGACAGTTAACCTTCGACATTCACAAGAATGATATCTTTTTTGTCATTGGCGGAAGTGGTTGCGGCAAAACGACCTTGCTTAAATCAATGGTAGGACTGTTAACTCCGCTCAAGGGTGAAGTACGCTATCAAGGTAAAAACTTTTATGACGCAGATGAACCGGCGCAAGTGGCTATGCTTAAAGACTGGGGCATTACCTTTCAAACTGGGGCGTTGTTTTCCAGTATGTCACTTGCTGAGAATGTCGCTTTACCGCTGCAACTTTATACCGACCTTTCGGAGCGGCAAATCGCTGAAGCCGTGGCCTATAAACTTGCATTAGTTGGCTTAGCCGGGTTCGAGAAATTTTATCCTGCCGAGTTAAGTGGCGGCATGCACAAACGCGCAGGGTTGGCGCGCGCGATTGCACTGGATCCACAATTGTTGTTTTTTGATGAACCCTCTGCAGGATTAGACCCCATTAGTTGTATGCGCTTAGATCATTTAATAGTGCAAATCTGCCAAGCACTTGATTCGACCGTGATTATCGTGTCGCACGAGCTGCCCAGTATATTGTCAATCGGTACCCGCTGTGTGTATCTGGATAATCAAACCAATACCATGCTCGACTGTGGCGATCCGAGAGAATTAAAACTTAACAGCAGCCAACCTCGGGTGCGACAATTTCTCAATCGTGCTGACAAAGTGGAGGCATCATGAGTAAAAGCCAGCGACTTCCTCTTGCGATTGGTGCCTTTATTCTGGGCGCTATTATCTTAGTGTTTATTGCACTGTTATTCTTTTCTGGAGGACGGATATTTGCCGAAAAAGCCCCCGTAGTGATGTTTTTCAACAGCTCAATCCAAGGGCTTCAGGTGGGCGCCCCCGTGAAGTTAAAAGGGGTTGTGATCGGTGAAATAAGCGATATCAGTATCGATTTCCCCAATAACAATAGCCAAGGTATTACCGCCGCTGTTCATGCTAATTTGTTGTTGAAACGCATCAATCTAAAGGGTATTCAAGTGGGCGAAGAGTTTTTCTTCCACGCCATCGATAACGGTTTACGTGCCCAGTTGAATTATCAGAGTTTATTAACTGGACTCCTCTATGTTGAGTTAGATTTTTATCCCAGTACTTTGCCTCAGTTTCATGGTGGAAACAACGCCATATTAGAGCTGCCAACCATAGAAACTGATTTCGAATCCTTGTCAAAAGATTTGCAATCTTTGAACCTTAAAAGCTTAGTCAATAATGTTGATAATTTGGCCCAACAACTCAGCGACATAGCTGCCAGCGGACAAATACAACAGGCACTGGAAAGCTTTGACAGTGCGGCTAACGCAGTCAAAAACACCGCTGTTCACATCGATACGACTCAGGCTACGTTAGGACAACATAGTGCTGAAGTTCTGGTCAAACTGGATAATCTACTTGTCCAATTGAACCAAGATGAACCTAAGGTTATTCAATCACTTGATCACAGTTTGACGGCATTACGCGAGACATTATTAAGCATTAATCAGCTCACATCCCAAGCGGGTAATTCACTTGCTCAAGATTCGCCGCTATTAATCAAGTTAGATAACACGCTAGAAGAAATTCACCGCGCCGCGCGATCACTACGCAGTTTGAGCGAAACCTTAGATGAACAGCCTGAGGCCATCATCCGCGGCAAAAAAACCATACCTTTAGGAGAATAACGTCATGAAATTTGGGTCGTGGTCAATTCATTGGGGAGCCTGCCTACTTGCGCTTAGTCTGCTTTTTGGCTGCCAAAGCTCACCCACGAAACAGTATTTTGTGCTCACGGCTATCCCCAGCCAAATTGAAGCGGGCAGTACACGCTTAGATCGTGATATTGGTATTGGGCCAGTCGAGATTGCTGAGTATCTTAACTTCACTCAGGTGGTGTACCAGCGGGAAGATGGCAGTTTGCAAAGATTCACCAATAGCTATTGGGCTGAACCACTAGACCAAGGCATTAGTCGGGTCATTCGTCTTAACCTTAGCCAAGGCGATCGCAGTCGTAACTTGATATTGTTTCCTTGGCGAGCAGATAACCGTCCTCAATACAGCATAAAAATTAAAATCATCAGTCTCAATCGTGATGGCGTCAACGCCAGAATGAATGCTAATTGGGAACTAATAGATATCCCATCAAACCGTCATATAGAACGACAACATTTTGCGGCGACGACTGAGGCAGGCTCAACAGCCGCTGAATTGGTTAACGCGTACAGCTATTTATTAGCTCAATTGGCTCAGGAAATTGATAAATCGCTGCAACGACTGCCTAATTAAGCGACCGCATGACGATCTGGTTAACTAAGTTCTGATTAAAAAGTAATAGGCTGTGACAACGTCACTCATTGCATGGTATGTAGCCGCTGGATCACCTATGCAACGAAACAAAAGATAACCTGAGGTTAGTTAGCGTTAGCGAGGCACCGATAATATTGTCAGCGCTTATACCTTATCCATCAGCGTCATCATGCTGGCTATTGAAGCGTGAAAACCATGTTCATATTGCAGTCACTAAAATTTGCTAACAATTCAAATATTGACATTTTTTGTCAATCTTTCAAGATAACCTGGCAAATAATTCTGTCAACACATTGGCTAAGGAAAACGATAACAATGAATAGATCCTTAATTGCGATTGGATTAACAACGGCACTATTAACGGGTTGTGGCGTATCTGATACAAATAACACTAAACTTGCAACCGTGACCTCACCTGCACCAGCTCAAGCAGAGTTAGGTACTTTTGGGGTAGACTTAGCCGCGCGTAATGAAGCGGTTAAACCTGGCGATGACTTTTTTATGTATTCAAGTGGCACTTGGTACGACAACTTTGTCATGCCAGCCGACAAAACCCGTTATGGCGCCTTTAATGCGTTGGCTGAGCGCAGTGAACATCAAGTCAAAGCGATTGTTGACGATATTGCCAGTCGCAGTGACTTAACTGCAGAAGAGCAATTAATTGCTGATTTTTATCATGCCTATATGGATACCGAGACCATCAATAAGTTAGGTATCACGCCCATTAAAGGTACCTTAGATCAAATTGCCGCGATAAACTCAACTCAAGACTTAACTAAAGTCTTCGGCGAGGCTTGGCTTACCGGTGCATCATCACCGATTGACGGAGGCATGTGGTTTAACCGTTTAGATCCTAATCAATATGAAATGACTCTCGGTGCCGGAGGTTTAGGTTTACCTGACCGTTCATACTACTTAGAAGAGAGTGAGCGCTTTGTGAATATCCGCAAAGCTTATGTGGATCATATCGCTAAAATGCTGGCTTTTGCTGGCATAAATGACGGCGAAAAACGTGCCCAGGCCATTCTTGTGCTCGAAACTAAAATAGCACAAGCCCAATGGCCTAGAGAAAAGCGCCGTGATCGCGACTTAACCTTAAACCAAGTTAAACGCGAAGATCTTGCTCAGCAATACCCAGGATTTGACTGGGATTTATACTTTGCGCAAACGGGTTACCAAGTACCACAACTCAATATCTCTGAGCCTGAGCCAGTTAAGGCTATGATTGGCTTGATAAACCAACAGCCATTAAGCGTATGGCAAGACTATCTGACCTTCCACACCGTCACTAATAACGCAGGGTTACTGTCAGAAGACATTTTCAATACTAACTTTGCTTTTTATGGCAAAGAATTAACTGGCCAAGAGCAACCTCGTCCTCGCTGGAAACGCGCGGTAGAAGAAATGTCAGGCACCCAATCATTAGGCTTTGCGATTGGTAAAGTGTTTGTATCGCGTTATTTCCCTGAGTCGTCTAAAAAGCAAATGGCCGAATTAGTCGAAAACTTACGCACTGCATTGGGTCAGCGTATTGATGGTTTAGAGTGGATGGGCGATGATACGAAAGTTAATGCTCATGCTAAGCTAGCAGCATTTAACCCTAAAATTGGTTATCCAGATGTATGGCAACAATTTGATGGCTTAACCCTAACTAAAAATGATTTAGTGGGTGACATTAAAAATTTACGCCAATACTTCCAAGCCGACAGCGTAGCGAAAGAACTGCAAAAAACCGACCGTAATCGTTGGGGTATGACCCCGCAAACGGTGAATGCATATTACAACAGCTCATTTAATGAGATTGTGTTTCCTGCGGCTATTTTACAACCACCCTTTTTTGATCCCAACGCAGATGCCGCGGTTAACTATGGCAGTATTGGTGCAGTAATTGGTCACGAAATGGGTCATGGTTTTGATGATCAAGGCTCTAAGTCAGATGCGAATGGCATTCAACGTAACTGGTGGACCGATGAAGACCGTGCCGCCTTTGATGCCAAAGCCGATAAGCTTGCTGAGCAATACAGCAAATATGAGCCGATCCCAGAAAACTTTGTCAACGGACGTAACAGCCTAGGTGAAAACATCGGCGACGTGGGCGGCATCGCAATGGCTTACCATGCTTACAAGTTAAGCTTAAACGGTAAAAAAGCCCCAGTCATTGATGGCGTTACTGGCGATCAACGCTTCTTTTTAGCCTGGGCTCAAGTGTGGAAAGAAAAGCGCACCGAGCAAAGCATGTTAACTCAGTTACGTGCAGGCACCCATGCCCCCGGTCGTTACCGCGCCCTTGCCCCACGTAACCACGATGCGTGGTACAAAGCTTTTGATGTTAAACCAGATGACAAGTTGTACTTGCCTGAAGATCAACGGGTACGTATTTGGTAGTTTGAGTACGTAAATAACTGCAATAACGTGCCTCGGTTGCAACAAGCATCCGTCACAATACAAAAAGGCCAGTCAGTTACTGACTGGTCTTTTATTATCACACTCTGCGCTAATACTTAAACAAATATCAGCAACCTTGTGACTCATGACAGAGGCCAATAAAGGCCTGGATAAACAGTCAGCTTGATTAATCAGTTGCTGGTAATATCGTTTGCACACTTTACAAGTCGGTGAATAATTTTCTCTTGATAAGCTTTAACCGTAGAGAAGCTTTGTATTTTCATAAATAAGTCCGAGGCAGTTTCCTTGGATACACCCGTTAAATTAACCCCCTTATACAGTGCTGGTACCGTGTTTTGTTTCATGGCATTATCTGCAAATATTAAATTTAATTTGACTACACGGGCCAACTCTTCTTGATAGAGAAAAAATTGCCTTAAATGTGTATTCTCTATTTTGGCAGTTTTGGATCTGTCTATTGTTAAAATCTCGTCAATGAGTCGGTTTAATCTACTACGAAATTTAATCGCTTCATCCATAACCTCAAGCCATTTTATTTCAGTACTTGATAACAAAGCCAAGAAATACAATGTGCGTGCTTTGTTATAATTAATGAACCCTGGCCACATAACATCTTCACTAGAAATATGAAGTGCTCTATCAAACTGGTCACATGCAGATTTTAAATACATGGTCACATCTTCTATAATTGATGGAGATATAGAGCCAATACCTTTCTGTACCAAACTAAGACCGTTAAGTGAGAGAATATCTATATCCCCCATATTTAGGGACTCTCTAAGCAAGTGCATGCCCTTTTTGTTGTAATACAAACCAAGGTAATTGTGATATATCGTTTTTGTGACAGGATTTCGAAGTATAGGTCCACGAACATGGAGAAGATCTGCATGGATATTAAAATTACCATCAGCAACAAAATTCTGATATGAAACGACAGCTTTAAATAACTTTATTGTTTCAGTTATTTGAATTGAATTTCCTTTGCTTACCGAATGTAGTATGTCACGTTGCCTATCTACCTCTATTAATATCTTGTCCATACGTTTTTTATAGAGCTTTTTATCCGTATCAGAAGCATTAAAAACAGCCGGAAATAAAACTATAAGATCAATCATATACTGCAACGTATCCGCAAAAAGCACGGCAGTACCGGACTCTTTTTTTAACTTATATTCAACTGAATCAAAGAGTTCTTTGTCGAGTGTTTTTTCGTCTTTAGACTTGAATTGATTGATTAACTCAGGAAGTGAAGTTACATAATTCTCATTATCAAGAATATTACCTTCCATTTTACTTATATTGTTCACACTGTCGATTGATGTATATGTCCTGACAGCTATAAACAGAGCTAATAGTGCAATGCAGAACCCAACGGTCGATATTGTAAAACTAAGTAAATCTTTGCCTTCTTTTAGATAATATACCCAAACTGCAATACAAGCAGAAAACATTACTAGTATAAAAATGGTGAAATATATTATTTTTGATGTGCGCATTTATCTTCCTAATATTGTTAAATTTGTACGTCTACATTGAACTAATGCCCAACACAGCAGAACGCGATAGCGCGTAAATCCACGAAGCCTTTGCATATAAAATGTCGTTCATCACACACTCTCATTGAGAGTAGGTTGTACCCATTAATAGCATTCTGACTTTTCATTGAACCATGATCAGGTACCATCTTGTAGTCACTAAATCATTTTAATAATCTCAACGTCGTTAACGTCTTGTATCCAAAGTCAACGAAAACAGGCCTCAAGATAAGAGTTGAACTTATCCATTTTTAAGCAAGGCATGTAACGCATTTATGGACAGAAGTGCGTTTGAGGTATTGATTAACTCAGCTTACTTGGTATTGGTTTAACTTGATTTATAACGTAGCTTCATTTGAACTTATTGCCTGCAGCATGTGAGCTACAGGACGTAGTAAATGTCGCGATCACAGGGATGTGAAAGAGTGATCTTAGTGCAGATGATTAAGCGAGACGCCAGCTCTTGATTTTAAAATTAGCATCCCTGTGGGCTTAACCAAAACATCCCTATTTTAGATTCTCGCTGACTCATCTACACCTGTAATTTAACTCTCTTCGATTTAGCTGCATAGTTGTCTATAGATGAAAGCTAAATAGGAAAAGTATGTCAACAAGATATGCGATAACGCCCTATTAGCTAGACATTTAACCCATCTTAAAATCTAATCGAACCGTCATATTTTGTTGAACTACTGCCTTTCCATTTTCTACCTTGGGTGCATACTTCCAATTTGAAAGCGCGCTAATTGCAGCTTTATCAAAAGTTTGTTCTGGAACAGATTTTAAAACTTTTATATTTATTGGATCACCCTTTTCACTTATATCGAAGCTCATTTGAACATAACCTTCTATTTTATTTCGAGCGGCATGAATTGGGTAAGTTGGATTTGCAGTTTCTTTCAGCGCCGCATTAGATCTATCGGGCAAAGGTGTTGAAGAGCACGCGGTAATAAAAACTAATGATATAAGCGCTAAAGTAGAATATTTCATTAAAATCCTTTTTGTGTCGTTAACGCCGCATTAAGCGGACTAGACTTGTTGGTTGTAATGCGTAGCGAAGCAGAACCTAACCAACTGTTTTAGTTCCGTTTAAACTTTTTGTGTACGCCCAGCATGGGCATGGACTAATGAGGTGATAGTCCTCTGTAGGAAGGTCACCGTTCAATAACATGCTGTTATTAAACGTTAACTACTAGCGAATGGCAAGGGCTTATCATTGATGATTGGTCTGAAGGAAGCCGCTAGCCATATATTGTAAAGAGGACTAGATGATGAACAAGAATATCATATGAGGCGTAGGCTAGAGGTGAGTTGGCAGGGTCTGCCCCGCGAAGTAAGGGATATCATCAAACAGAAACGCAAATTTGCCGTTGATGTTGATCTGTCTAAGTTCTTTGACCGAGTTAATCATGATCTCTTGATGACTCAACTTAGGATCAAGGTGCAGGATAAGCGTCTTGCCGATGTCATTCGATCATTATTGATCGGTGCAGCGGCCCCATTTACTGACACCAGTCATCCATAAGGTTGCGCATTAATTAATAGTACTTTGACATGCAATGAAGCGAGCGAATCAATAAAAATCGCTATCAATAATCGGAAAGAAAAAATCAAACCACGATAATTAATAGATTTGAATTGGCTCAAAGCAGCGGTGAACTCAATGACAGTTGCCAACCTGAAGCGTTGGCACGACTAATTATGACATTATTTAAGTAAGCGGTCAATTAAGCGGTGGAGCCCGATATCATCAAGCTTTTAGATCGGCATGCCAAGGTAATAAATCACTTAA